>JAFQIB010000012.1 GCA_017397765.1 Clostridia bacterium
GGCGATCGGAAAGCCCCCTCCTCACTTCCACAAAGACAAAGCCACTTTGTTTATATGCTTCCATACTGCGGTACAACCAAAGAAACAGGGCCGTCCGATTCATTCGGGCGGCCCCCAAGTCATCAGCCAGCCATTCTTTCAAGTTCAACATGCTGCCGAAGGGGTGGAGGGGGCGATCGGAAAGCCCCCTCCTCTCCACCGCAAAGGCAAAACCACTTTAACCTACAGAAATCCTCGCCGTGGTACAACCACAAAGTAAGAGCCGTCCGAGTCATCCGGACGGCCCTGTTTCTTATTCCGTTATTCCTTGACGCTCTTGAGAATCAGCCTGTGAGAGGTCGCACCAAACACGACGCAGCATACCGCCATGATGCAGTAGCACAGCCACACGGGCATGTCGGCGGACTTATCCACCGCAAACTCCATCGCAATGCAGATGCCCACGCCTGCCAGGAAAACGATCCAGTTGAGCACCAGCTGCTTCACCGGCATCCGGGCCGTTTTCTCCGCCCTGCACCAACGGAACAGCGCCCAGAACATCAGCCCGCCCAGCACCAGCACTGCTGCCAGCTGGGATACGCGTACAAACAGCCACCGCAGGAATTCATCCCGGCGCAGGCTTTCCAGCAGGATCTGCGCGGAGCAGTACAGCACCAGGAAGGTCTTCGCCCGGTCGCCGGGGTGCGCGAACTTCTTCCACTGCAGGAAGGCCGCAATCGCCAGCGCCACCAGGCCTTCGGCGATGAAGATCGCAAAGAACCAGACCTCCCAATCCGGGTTGTACACCGCAAAGGGGAAGCGCTGGAAGAAGGGAATTTCCACCTCCAGGCCGATGCCCTCGCCGCTGGCAAACTCCGCGAAGCGAGCGATGGCAATGGTCAGCGCCGCAGGGAAAGCCAGCGCATCCATCAGCTTCACCGCGCTTTGCCGGGTGAGCTTCGCCGTCAGCAGGGCCGCCAGCATACCGCCGCCGACCGCGCCCCACAGCGCATAGCCGCCGTCCCACAGGCGCAGCACGCTGCCCAGGCCGATCTCCAGGTACAGCGTCAGCCGAACCAGGCAGTAGAACAGCCTGGCGCCCAGCAAGCCCAGAGGCAGCGCCAGCAGGGCAAAGATTTCCGTCGTCTCTGCCCGGAGGCCCGCCCGCTTCTGCTCAAGGCGCAGGCACAGCAGCCCAGCTGCAAAGGCGCACACCAGCAGCACCGCATAGAGCGTCACCGGCAATCCAAAAAGCTCAAAGAGCACATACCGCATTTCCATCTGGTTCAAAGCTCCTTACTTGTCAGGCTTGTAGGCGCTGACAAAGTAGATGATATCATTCAGGGGGCGCTTTTTGGGGTTCTTGGGAGAATTGATCTTGTCATAAGCGCGCTTGCCGGTCTTCTCATCCAGCTTACGGAAAACCATGGTCGTGGAGGAGCCGCCATCCAGATTGTAGGCATTCTGCACGCCTTCAAAGGAGGCCACCAGCTCGGTGAACTGCTCCAGATTCATGCCCACGGAGCCGGGATCTTCCGGGCCCTCGGCGGCAATGCAGAGGTACTCCAGGGGACCGACCTGCGCCAGGCACATGCGCTGGGCAGACTTGAGGGCGGCGTTGTCATTGTCCACATAGCCGGTCTGGGGCTCGCCGTTGATCACCAGGCCGGGTCCGAAGGTGTAGCCGTTGATGATCGTGCGCTCCTGGGCTGCCAGCTCCGCCTTGAAGGCGTCCATATCCGCCAGCTTCGGCTCCTTGAGGATGTGCAGATCGCCCAGATCGTCAATGATCAGCACATCATATTCGCCGTTGCACTTGTTGCGGTATTCCTTGCCCATGCGGGCGGTATAGCCCTTGCCGTTGCGGGAGGAGAAAAAGTCGCCGTTGATGGCAAAGACCGCCTTTGCGTTCCTGGCCATGGTGACCGCGCTGGCCGTGGAGGGCGAATAGTAGCTGCCCGCCATGGCAGAGCGGATCTGAGTGCCGTTGGCCAGCTTGACGCGGGCGACCATGTAGTTTGTCTCATGGATGCGGCCCGTTTCGATCTTGACGGAAATGGAGGGGTCTTCGTATTCCCAGGCAGATAGATAGCCCTGCGCCTGAGGCTCCACGCCCTTCTTGGTCTTCAGATCATACTCGATGATCTCCGCCTGCGCCACAATCGCGCCGGAGGGCACCAGCACCAGCAGGCACGCCAGCATCAGCACGATCGCAATGATCCGCAGCATCGTTTTCATGGTTTTCGTCTCCTTACTTGTTTCAGGGCACTATTTCGCCGTTTTCAAAGTACACCACACCGGTCTTCAGGAAGGACTCGGGCGGATTGACGCACTTGGCGATGGCGCGCTTGCGGTACAGGTTGGCAAACACTTCCTGCCGTTCCTTTTCATCCGTCAGCACATAGGGGCGATAATCGCCGCTGCCCTGGGTCTTGCAGGGGATCACCTGCAACCGCTTGAGCTGAACCTCGCCGTCGATGCGTTCATAGGCCACCTGGAAAATGCCCGTTGAGGGATCGACCTGCGACATGGTGCCGAAGGTGAAGTTGCCGGTGCTGTAGAACACAGGCTTGCCCTTGTAGAAATGAATGGGCTGCACCACATGGGGATGATGGCCCCAGATCAGATCCGCACCGGCGTTGATCGCTGCCTTGGCGAGGTTGATCTGTCCGGCATTCTGGAGCATTTCCTCCTCCGTGCCCCAGTGGAGGCTGACGATCACGATATCGCAGTTTTCCTCCTCCTTGAGCGTCTTGATGCGGTTGGCGATCTTCTTCTGATCGCTGGACTGAGGATAGGTAAAGCCGATAAAGCCAAAACGGATGCCGTCGATCTCCTGAATGCCCAGATCGTCATGACCGTTTTCCTGGCCGGGATAGACGGTGCCGAAGCGGGCGATGCCTGCCTGATCCAGCACCTCCAGCGTATCATTGTAGCCGGTATTGTGGAAGTCCATGCAATGGTTATTTACCGTGTTGACCATCTCGACGCTGCCTTCCAGCAGAACGTTCACATGGTCGGGCGCGCCGACAAGGGGATACATCTTGTCCAGATGCGCTCTGCGCTCCGTGAAGACGACCTCCAGGTTCGCTACCGTCAGATCGTCCGCCGCCAAATACTCCTTCACCAGGGAGAAGGGCCAGGCATAGCCCTTTTCGTCAATCACCGTATGGTAGGAGTTCGACGTATCCACATACTGGATGGAATCACCGATGGAGCAGTCGCCCACGAAGGAGAGCAGCACCTCGCCCTCGCTGACCGGAACCGCCGTAGGCGCCGGCACAGGCGTTGCCGTAGGCCGGGCTGCCGCCGTCTGCTGCTGATTGCCGGCAGTGACGGGCGCCGTGTAGCCTTCGCTGCCGGTATAGCTGAGCACAAAGGGCTTTTCCCTCGTTCCCTTGCCGCCGGTAACCTCCAGCTCCGTCAGATCCACCCGGATGCAGGGGCGCAGGCCCACGTTCGTGCGGGTATAGCCCGCCCAGCTGATATGGCCGTCATAGCCCACCAGCGCCAGATGATACGCCTCGGAGGACTTGATTGTCGCGGAGAAATAGGGGCTGCGGCCGTTTTCACCCACGATCAGCCCGCGCTTGCGGATTGCATAGGGCGTACCCGTCGCATGGCGGCTGGGCTGGTTATTCCACTTGGTCGCAGAAAAGCCATACTTCGGATTGAGGAATTCCTCATTGTCCAGGATGAACAGGCTCGCGCCGTTGTCCTCCGGGATCAGCACATTGCGGATCGGATCGGTGCCGAACATGGTATCGATCATCACCGTGTTGATCCAGGGGAACATATCGCTCTCCTCAAAGCAGGTGATGCGGCGGTAATCATACTTCTCGATCTTTTTCGGATCGCTCTCGAAGATCACCTGCTGGGTGTCGATCACGTATTCCGTGATCAGCAGCGCCTGATCGTTCTCAATCGACAGCACGCGCCATAATACCGGCTTGACCGTGCCGTCCTTCTCATAGGGATACTGACCCATCTGGGCAAACACCCAGCCCTGACCCTTCACATAGCCGCGCAGCTCCTCCGCACCGGCCATCAGAGGCATCAGGCACAAAAGCAGCACAGCCGTCAGCCAGATCCACACTTTCCTCGTTTGCATGCAAATCCACTCCGTCATCTTCTCTGCAGGCCGCCTTTGGGGCAACCTGGAAAGGCATGGTACATTCTTTGCCAGCCCAAAACTATTTCACTTTACAATATCATTTTTCGCCGTTTTTTGCAATACTTTCGCGGCTTTTTGTCCCCTGAAACCGGATTTTTTACATGTGTGAATGTACTGTAAAAAGAGCCGCCCGGGCATGCCGGACGGCGCGGATCAGTTATTGGCTTTTCAGTCGATCACCAGCTCCACCGGGCAGTGATCGGAGCCCATGATCTCCGGATGGATGCAGGCGCTTTGGAGCCGAGCAGTCAGCTTTTCGGAGGCGATGAAATAGTCAATGCGCCAGCCGACGTTCTTCTCCCGCGCCTTGAACATGTAGCTCCACCAGGTGTAGGCGTCCGTCTGATCGGGGTGGAAGTGGCGGAAGGTATCCACATAGCCCGCGTCGATCACCGCGGTGAGCTTGTCGCGCTCCTCCTGGGTGAAGCCGGCATTGCGGGTGTTGGACTTGGGGTTCTTCAGGTCAATGGGCTTATGGGCCACATTCAGGTCGCCGCAGTAGATGACGGGCTTGTGCTGTTCCAGCGTCCTGATGTACCGGAGGAACGCATCCTCCCAGGTCATGCGGTAATCCAGGCGGGTCAGCTCCCGCTGGGAATTGGGCACATACACGCACACCAGGTAGAAATCCGCATATTCCAGCGTGATGACGCGGCCCTCATGGTCATGCTCCTCCACGCCAATGCCGTAGCGGACAGAGAGCGGCTCCACCTTGGTGAAGATCGCCGTGCCGGAGTAGCCCTTCTTCTCGGCATAGTTCCAGTACAGGTGATAGCCGGGCAGATCGAGGTCATGCTGACCGGCTTGCAGCTTGGTCTCCTGCAGGCAGAACACGTCCGCATCCAGCGCCGTGAAGGCCTCCATGAAGTTCTTGCCGAGGATGGCCCGCAGGCCGTTGACGTTCCAAGAAATCAGCTTCATTATGTATTCATTCCTTACTTGCTCATTCCCGGATGCAAGGATTTCGCGCCTGCGGGCGCGACCAAAGGGCTTTCCGGTCGTCCTTTGGAAACCTTCGGGGCCTCCGTTGCTTGATTGACTTATACCAGCCTGCTTGTCAAATGAAACCTGCTCAGCCCACCACGCCCGGCACCTGATACCGGATGCGCATCATGGGCGCTTCCTCCAGCGTCACGCGGTAGTTGACTGCCCAGTCCTCGCTGCCGTCGTCCACATTCAGGCCGTCGGCGGGGGGCGCAAAGAGCTTCATGGTCAGGTCGCAGGGGCCTTCGATGGGCTTCTCAAAGAAGGCGCTCATCATGTCGATGGTCTTCACGCCGGGAGCCTTGTAGAACCAGCGGCCGTTCAGCTCCACCATCAGGCCGATATGCTGCGCCACGGTCATCTCGCAGAACTCAGGATTGCCCTCGAAGTGCAGCGGGATCGCCAGGCCGTCCGCATCCTCGGAGCTGCCCCAGCGCAGCGCCGCCGGGAAGGAGGCTTCCTCCCCCTCCTCCATTTGGGGCATGAACCAGGGATCATGCAGCACCTCGTCGCGGTACTGCTTCAGCATGGGCTGCTCAATGCCGACAGCGTCGTTGTTGGGGTCCTCGATCTCCAGGCCCAGGCGGCCGCGATCACGGAACTGGTACATGCTGATGGCCTTGAACCAGTCGATCTTGTTGTCACGCCAGTAGTGGGCAAAGCGCACCACGGATTCGCCCTGCATGCGGGGGCCGGTGACATCGCCGTCGGTGTTGAATTCCGCAGTGATGAAGGGCTTCTCCACGCCGGCCAGCTCCACGGCGCGCTTGTGGGTGCGGGTGAACTGATCCACCAGCTTCTGCACGCTGTCGCACTTCCAGCCGCCTGCATCGACCTCCGCCACATCCACGGGCCAGCCGTAATGCAGCGCCAGATAGGTATCGCAGCTCCACAGATCGGAGGCGTTGTAGCAGTCCTTGAAGGCCTCCTCCTGCTCCACATGGCCGTCTTCCTTGCCCCAGCCGCCGCAGAAGATGATGCGGACATTGGGCGCTTCCTCGCGGATGATGCCGGCAAAGCGCACGAAGAACGCGCCGACCTGCGCATAGGTGTAGCGCTTGTTGTGCTGGAACCAGCTGCCGCAGCACTCATGATTGATGCGGATCATCATGCGGCCGTAGGGACGCAGCTGACGGGCCACCTCGCGCAGCTCCTCATCGGAGAGGCCGCAGTCCAGCGTAAGCGTCAGCACCACCTCCTGACCATGGCGGCGGATGTCCTTCATCTGCTCGAAGGGCTGACCGTCCGCGCCGTAGGGGAAGTAATCGTCATAGGGATAATCCCACGCGCCGGAGATGTTCTTGTCCTTGTAGTACTTGGAGATGCGGGCAGGCCACTCCTTGTCGTGGGGATAATAGGTATACATGATATTCACACCGCTGTGGGGGCGGCCCAGCTTATGCAGGATATAGTCCTGATTGACATACTCAGCGCGTTCGCTGCCGTCGCCCAGCACCAGGGAACAATTTGCAGGGCCCATATGAAGCTTTTTCATGGAAAGTATCTCCTTTCGTCAGGCCTCCGGCGGGGAGGGGCGCCGCCCCTCCACCCCGCAAGGGGCTTAGCCCCTTGACCCATTTCGCGTTCGGGTTGGTTGTATTTCTTGCGGCTATACGCGCGTGGCGCTGCCCCGCTGATTGACGTCCGCTGTCCGCGCGCTCATCGCGCGGGCTGCCCAGTCCGTCCGTCATGCAGCATCATCCGCCTCTACCAAACTAAATTCCGAATTCCGAATTCCGAATTCCGAATTCATTAAATCGCCCTGGTAGCGTCCTCCAGCCAAGCCTTCTCCTCCTCCGTCATGTAGGGAGCGAGGGTCTTGCGGACCTTGGCGTGGTAGGCATTGAGCAGTGCGCGGCATTCCTCACCCAGCAGCTCGGGGATGATGGCGTCCAGGTCAAAGGGCACCATGGTCAGCGTCTCAAAGCGCAGGAAGCGGCCATAGCCGTTGCTTTCGACCTCCTTGACGGCGGTCAGGTTCTCCAGGCGCACGCCGAACGCGCCCTCCAGGTAGAAGCCGGGCTCATTGGAGGTAATCATGCCCACCTCCAGCGGCTGGCTGTTGGCACTGGCCCAGTGAATCCGCTGGGGACCTTCATGCACGCTGAGGATGTAGCCCACGCCGTGGCCGGTGCCGTGGTTGTAGTCCGCCTCCAGCCGCCAAAGGGGCTCGCGGGCCAGATAGTCCAGGTTCGCGCCGGTGCAGCCCGCCTTCCACTGGGCGTTACCCAGCTGGAGGTTGCCCTTAAGCACCAGGGTATAGAAACGCTTCTCGTCCTCCGTCAGCTCGCCCAGGGCGTAGGTGCGGGTGATGTCGGTGCTGCCCTCAATGAAGTGGGCGCCGGTATCGGACAGGAGGAAGGAACGGGGCTCCAGCTTCGCGCAGGACGCCGGAGAAGCGGAATAATGCACGATCGCGCCGTGAGCGCCATATCCCATAATGGGGGTGAAGCTCGGGCCGATGTAGCCGGGCTGCTCTTTACGGAAGCTCTCCAGCTTCTCCGCCACGGAGATCTCGTCCATGTCGATCTTGCCGACATTGGTCTTCACCCAGCGCATGAACTTCGTCACCGCCGCGCCGTCCTTGATGTGGGCGATGCGGAAGTTTTCCACTTCCCGGTCGTTCTTGCAGGCCTTGGGGAGCGTGGTGGGGTCCACGCGGTCGAGGATCTCCACGCCTTCGGGCACACAAGCCTCCAGCTTGCTATTGACCACGTTCAGGTCCATCATGACCTTGCTGTCGGGCTGCAGTCCGCGGACGAAATCGTACACATCCTCATAAGCCCGCAGGGACACGCCGTCATTGAGCAGATTCACGCGGATCTCCTCATTCAGCACCGCCGGATTGACGAACAGGTACGCCTTCTCCGCCGTCACCGCCGCGAAGGACAGCATCACCGGCGTGCAGGCAACGTCTGCGCCGCGCAGGTTCATCAGCCAGCACACGTCCATCAGGGACGCGATCACCAGCGCATCCGCGCCCTCCCGGGCCAGTGCCGCCCGGACGTCCATCAGCTTGGATGCGCGGGACTTTCCGACCACCTTCGCCGCCAGCTCAAAGGCAGGCTCTGCGCTCAGCGCGGGACGATCCGTCCAGATCTCCCCCACCAGATCCGCCTCGCAGGCAATGGATGCGCCCTTCTTGTCCGCCAGCTTGCGCAGCGTCGCCGCCATCCTGGCAGAGGCCATCCGGCCGTCAAAGCCCAGCACCTGGCCGGACTGCAGATGCTTTTCGATATACTCATTCAGGGTCGGCACGCCGGGCTCGCCCATCTTCTTCAGCTCGATCCCGCTGCCCTCCAGCTGCTGGGCCGCCTGGAGAAAATAGCGGCCATCCGTCCACAGGCCGGCCCAGTCCTTCCCCACCAGCAGCGTACCGGCGCTGCCGGTAAAGCCGGACATCCAGCTGCGGGCCTGGAAGTGGCTGCTCAGATACTCTGAGCCATGAAAATCATTGGAGGGTACCAGATAATAATCCACGCCGTGCTGTGCCATCACATTGCGCAGATCAGCAAGCTGCTGACGCATATCAACCATTCCTTTCATCGGACAGAAATGTCCGTTTCGCTCTGCCCATCAGTATACCATCATTTACCGCATTGCGCAAGGACGGCGGACGGTATCTCTTGTGTATTTACCTTGACTTCAGCGCAGTAATGCGGTACAATTCGGCTATTCCCCCACATGAAGGAGGACTGACCATGTCAAAGGAATTCCGCACGATCGAGGGCAGCATTTCCACCCTCACCGATGCTTTGCTCTCCGATTACGAATCCGGCCGGGATATCGACCGCATCGAACCCTTCTCCCAGCCCGACCGGGAGGTCATCATCAGCCTGATCAACAAGCTCAAGCGGCTGCTGTTCCCCGGCTATTTCCGTGATCCGAGCTACCGCGTCTATGCCATGCAGCACAGTCTGGCCGTGCTGATGGAGGACGTGGCCTATCACCTGGGGCAGCAGATCGCCATTGCGCTGCGCCTGGGAGAAACGGTGGATGCGGCCCGCGCCCGGGCGCTGGACGAACAGGCGCAGGAGCTGACGGTTCAGTTCCTGGAGCGGCTGCCCGAGGTCCGCGCCCTGCTGCAGACCGATCTGGAGGCTGCCTTTGACGGTGACCCTGCCGCCACCTCCCTGGATGAGATCATCATCGCCTACCCCGGGCTGCAGGCCATCACGATCAACCGGCTGGCCCATGTGCTCTTTAAGCTGGGCGTTCCCCTCATTCCCCGCATCATGACCGAGCATGCCCACAGCCGCACCGGCATCGACATCCACCCCGGCGCAACCATCGGCCGCTATTTTTTCATCGACCACGGCACCGGCATCGTCATCGGCGAAACCACCGTGATCGGCGATTATGTGAAGATCTATCAGGGCGTGACCCTGGGCGCGCTCTCCACCCGCGGCGGGCAGAGCCTGCGGGGCAAGCGCCGCCATCCCACCATCGAGGATCGCGTGACCATCTACTCCGGCGCCTCCGTCCTGGGCGGCGACACCGTCATCGGCCACGACGCTGTCATCGGCGGCAACGCCTTCATCACCGGCAGCATCGCGCCCGGCACCCGCGTGTCGGTCAAGAGTCAGGAGCTGGAAATGCGGCCGGGAAAGGCTGCCTGGTAAGCCATGAACAGCCACTACCGTTTCCGTCCGCTCCGGAAGGAGGAGCTTCTTGCCATGCTTGCCCTGATCCACCAGCGCATTGCCTGGATGGATCAGGTCGGCATCCGCCAGTGGAATGTGACCGACTATGACGGCGTGTATCCGCCCGAATACTATCAGCTCTGCTATCAAAAAGGCGAGCTGTTCGCGCTGGAGGATACCGCAAGCGGTCAGATCGTCTGCGCAGGCGCGCTCAAGGAGCAGGATGACCGCTGGCCTGATGCGTCGCAGCCCGCGTTCTATCTGCATCATCTGGCGGCTGATCCCGCCCACAAGGGTGCAGGCCGAATCTTCCTCCGGGCTGCAGAGGCATATGCCGCCGGCGCAGGCAAGGTCTATTTCCGACTGGATTCCGCCATTGACAATCCCAAGCTCACCGCCTACTACGAGGCGCAGGGCTACCTGCCCGTGGGTAGATGCGTGGATGGGGCGTACGAGGGGATTCTCCGGCAAAAGCCGCTCAGCCCGCATCCTGCCCCTTCTACATAAATAACCTTCGTTTTTCACTTGCATCTCCGCTCATTTGATGGTATCATGAAGGGCGGCAATTTCTGCTGCCATCACTACCTACGAACCCGTGCGGAGCGCATCAGGCGTTTCTGCAGGAGGAGACAGATATGAAACGCTATGAAGCTCTCACGCTGGACGAGGAACGCGCCCTGTACGGCCTGAACGGCGCAGAAATTGTCCGCTGTGTATTTGACGGCCCCGCCGACGGTGAATCCGCGCTGAAGGAATGCAAAAACGTCCATCTGACGGACTGCGACCTGCACCTGCGCTATCCCCTGTGGCATGTATCCGGCGGCAGCCTGACGGATTGCCGCATGACCGACACCTGCCGCGCCGCCCTGTGGTACGACGACCATCTGACCATTAAGAACTGCAATCTGGGCGGCATCAAGGCCCTGCGCGAATGCCGCGATATCGTGATCGAAGGCGGTCAGGGCAACTCCACCGAGTTCGGCTGGATGTGCCGGGATCTGCAGATCCGCGATTTTGCCCTGACCAGCGAATACCCCTTCCTCCACACGGAGAACGCAGAGTTCGTCGGCTTCCGGCTCAAGGGCAAATACAGCTTCCAGTATACAAAGAACCTGGTGTTCCGCAACTGCGTGCTGGACACCAAGGACGCCTTCTGGCACGCGGAGAACATCACGGTGTACGACAGTGTGGTCAAGGGCGAATACCTGGCCTGGTATGCCTCGAACATCCGCTTTGTGCGCTGCCAGATTATCGGCACCCAGCCCCTGTGCTACTGCAAGGGCCTTGTGCTGGAGGACTGCACGATGGAGGGCTGCGACCTGAGCTTTGAAAACAGCGAGGTCGAAGCAACCGTCGCCGGGCATGTGGACAGCGTGAAGAATCCCGTCAAGGGCTTCATCACGGCGGATTCCATCGGTGAGATCATTCTGGACGAATACAAGTGGGCAGGCGAATGCCCCATCACGGCTCGGGAAGAAAACTCCATCGCGTAAACCATAGGAAAGCCTCAGCTTCAGCTGGGGCTTTTTCGATTGGCCAGTCGTCACAGCCGCTGCAATGCTTTTGGCGGCAACAGAAAAAGGAGGACGATTACTCGTCCTCCCCTTTTACTTGTCAGGGTTTACTTGCCGACGTTCAGCTGATCCTGCGCCAGCTGCCACTTCACTGCAGCCTCGCCGCGGCCCCAGGCGTCGCACTCGGCATAGCCGTAGTTCTTGCACTGGTTACGCATGTTCATCAGATGCATGTTGAACTCGCCGTCAGCCTTGGCATAGATCGCACGCCAGCTGTTGGTCACGATGGACTTGGCGCACTGATCCCACTTGACCTTCAGCTCATCGGCCTTCAGGGACTCGGAATAGGGCAGGTCGGGCATCACGGTGTACTTGTTGACCTTCTCGAAGTACTGGTCAACCAGGGACACGCCGGACCAGTCGCGCCAATCCTGCTGGATCGGATAAGACACGGCCGTGTTCACGGACACCCAGGTGTCCTTGTTGAAGGCCTCACCCAGCTTGCTGTCGGGGTTGATCATGTCGTTGTGCAGGGTGGTGTTGTTGATCTGCAGGGCGCCGTCATTGTAGGTGCCGGAGAGGGTGTACTGCTTGCCGGTGTAGGGCGAGGTCCAGACAATGCCGTTCATGTCGTACTTGGAATCGGCGCTGGTCAGCTTGCCCAGCTCGGTGAAGTACATGCCGCCGTCCTCGTTGTAATCCCAGGTCAGACCGCGGGGGCCGTACCACATGGTCAGGGAGCCTTCGGGGGTAGCGAGGAAGTCAAGGATAGCCATGCACAGTTCGGGATACTCGGTATGATTGCCGATGGACCAAATGCGGTTGCCGCCCATGGAGGACAGGCCGTACACGATGGGATTGGCCTCATCGGGTACGCGGGCATACATCATCTTGCCCTCATCGAGGTGCTTGGTGGTGTTGAAGGCCAGGGAGGAAGCGTAGTTGAAGATGCCCCAGAACACGCCGCCGTTCTTGACCTTGGTGCCCATCTCATCGTAGGTCTGGGTCATGGAATTGGGGTCCAGCAGGCCTTCGCGGTAGAGCTTGTTGAAGAACTTCAGCATCTCAATGTAGGGAGTATCATTGTTGGGCTGTGCCAGGGGCGCACCGGTCTTGGGGTCATACATGCCCAGCGCGTCATAGAAATCGCCGGTAATGGGATCATACACACCAAAGCCCAGCTCGTCATAGCCATAGTAGGCAGTCGCCAGCGCCTTGACATACATCACCATGTTGCCGTCCCAATCAGGCCAGAGGGAAGCGGCATAGGTTTCGTTGCCCAGCTCGTCCTTGGGGCAGATGGCCTTCATCTGCTTGAAAACCTCGATCAGATCATCCAGGTTCTTGATGTCCGGATAATTCAGCTGCTTGTACAGATCCCAGCGCAGATCCCAGGAGTACATGAAAGATGCATGAGCACCCTTCTGCAGGGCGACGCCGAAGCCAAAGCCATACAGATTGTCATCATCCTCGGACACGATACGGTTGGTCGCCAAGGCGTCGCCGTAGTTGGCATAGATATAGGGCGCAAAATCCTGAACGATGGGATTCTTGTAGCCGTAAGCAGGCTCATCCCAGTTCAGCAGCAGGTCCTGCTTGATGGCCTGCTTGTAGTCCTCGCCATTGGAGCCCCAAACGACGATGTCGCCCAGGTTGCCGGAGGCCACACGGGTCTCGTAGGTACCATCCTGATCCGGGATGATAACCACTTCAACGTTGAACAGATCCTTCAGCAGCGCGGCACTCCAGCCCGTCTGCAGACCATTGTAGTTGGCCAGCTGGCTGTAGATTTCCAGACGGATGGGTTCATCCTCCGGGGAATGGAGCTTATACAGGTCGCTTTCAACCTTGTAAAAAGGCACCGTGGAAGCCGTTACAGCAGGCTCTGCAGTAGGTTCTGCGGTAGGCTCTGCGGTGGGTTCCGCAGTGGGTTCTGCGGTGGGCTCCGCGGTGGGCTCCGCGGTAGGAACCTCAGTAGCAGTCACAGGCGCTTCCGGCTTATCCTTACCGGTCATCACCACAACACCTGCCACCAGCGCGATTACAACAATCGCTGCGATGAGAATTGCGATCCATTTCTTCATAGGATCAGGTCTCCTTTCAGGATTATATTCTGGTCAACGACCATTGGGTACCAAAGGATGATAGCATATGCCCCTCGGGCTTCATGCAGCTGCCATTCCACCCGGAATCACACAACCATGCAGCCCGCGCGATGAGCGCGCGGACGCTCAACACCGATTACAGCCCCGAGCCGCACGCGCATTCAGTCTGACAAAAAGCGCTCAACGCAATCGCGAAAAGGGCGTCCAGAGGGATAAATCCCTCTGGCGGGGTTCTAAGGGGCAGCGCCCCTTAGCCCTTGACGGCGCCGAGCATGATGCCCTTGACGAAGAAGCGCTGCATGAAGGGATATACCAGCAGAATCGGGATGATGGAAACCATGGAAACGGTGTACTTGATCACGCGGGAAGAGAGCATGTTGTCCGCCTGCGCCTGGGACAGGGTGCCGGAGCCGGACACCAGCGCCGACAGGTTCGAGGACTGGTTCAGATACACATACAGGCGGTGCTGCAGCGTATACATCGCAGGCCTGGCGCTCATGAGCAGCAGGGAATCCTGGAAGGAGTTCCAGTTGCCCACAGCGCCGAAGATGGCGATGGTCGCCAGAATCGGCACGGACAGGGGCAGGATGATCTTGAGGAAAACAGTGGGCGTATTCGCACCGTCGATGACCGCGCTTTCCTCCAGGGAGGCCGGGATCGACTCGATGTAGGTCTTCACCAGGATGATGTTGTAGGGCGCGATCATGCCGGGAATGATGTAGGCCAGGAAATTGTTCGTCAGGCCCAGCATCAGCATGTTCATGTACCACGGAATCAGGCCGGCGTTGAAGTACATGGTGATGACCAGCGCCCGATACATGAGGGAACGCTTCCACATCTTCTGCTTCGTGACCAGATAGCCGGCCCAGGCAGAGACAAACACCATCAGCGCCGTGCCGATGATCGTACGGGCGATCGTCACAACAACGGAGGAACCCAGATCCGCAACATCCTTCAGCGCGATGTAGTTATTGACATGGAAACCGATGGGATAGAAGTTGACCATGCCGCCCGTTACCGCATCATTGTTGGAGATGGTATTGATGAACAGATAATAGAACGGGAATACGCACAGCAGCGTAAACAGGCCGAAGAAGATGTACAGGCAGGTATCGAAGATAATATCACCGGGCTTGCGGGCAATATGATTGCTGGCTTTCTTACTCATCTCTCATCGACCTCCTTAAATGATGCTCTCGCCGCGAACGGCCTTTGAAATACCATTCGCACCGAACAGCAGCGTCACGCCAATGAGGGACTTGAACACGCCGACCACCGTGGACAGCGGGATCAGACCGGACTTGATACCGATGTTGTACACATACAGATCCAGCACCTCGATCACGTCCTTGTTGATGGCATTTTCGAAGACCAGGTACTGATCCATACCGTTGGACAGCATACCGGCCACGCTCATCAGCAGCATGACCATGTAAGTAGGCATCAGGCCGGGAATGGTGATGTGACGGATACACTGGAAACGGTTCGCGCCGTCCACCCTGGCAGCCTCATAGAGCTGCTGGTCGATACCGGCGATACCGGCGATGTAAACAATGGCGCTCCAGCCCAGGCCCTTCCAGGTGCCCCAGAGCAGCATCTTCACCCAGATCCAGTCCGCGCTGGCCAGATAGTCGGTATTGGCGCCGGTCATGCCCATCACATTGCGCAGGAAGGAATTGATGAAGCCATCAGTGGAGAAGATAGCGAAGGCGATGGCGTACACCAGCACCCAGGAGATGAAGTTGGGGATGGTAGTCAGGGTCTGCACCAGGCGCTGGAACTTGCTGGAGCGAACCTCAGCCAGCAGCACCGCGAAAGCAATGGGCAGCCAGCTGGTGGCGATGCCCAGACCGGACATAATCAGCGTATTGCGCAGCACGCGGATCAGGTCGGCACGGGTGGCGGCGTTTTCAAACAGGTAAGTGAACCACTTCAGGCCCACAAAGTTCTCCGCCGTCAGCGCATCGCCGATCTTGTAATCGAAGAAGGCAAACCGCCAGCCGTAGATGGGCAGGTAGCAGAAAACGAAGGTCAGCAGCAGCACGGGCAGGAAAAGCAGGAAGAGGCGGAACTTTTCATCCATTTCCATCTTCTCTTCCGTCTGCCGGGGCAGCGTGAGATAGGCCAGCAGCGTCGAAACAAAGATCAGCACCGCCGCTACGCCGAAAACATACAGTCCGCTGGGCAGCATGGGCTGGATGCGCTTCATGACCGCCGCGCTCTCTGCTGCAGCTGCGCTAAAGATCGTATAGGCATGGTAAATGAGCACCAGGCCGCCCAGCATCGCCACCGCACCGACAAAGGGCAGCAGCATACCGCGCTTCTTCATGCGGTTGTTGCCCAGCGACATGCAGGCGCCCGCGCTGCTGAGCACAATGCCCAGGAGCACCACCGCCGCGCCGGCCATCAGCAGATAGAAGTTCTCGTTCTGCAGCATGCCGCGCTTGAGGGCATAGCCCATGGTATCGGTGATGGTGTCAAAGGACATCGCCGTGGTGAACAGCGATACATTCTCATTGATCAGCAAGGAAATACGGCCGGGGTTAAGCGCGGGGAAGAAAATCATCAGGCCTGTGATGGTAATGATGGTACGCATCACCCACAGCAGCACCTTGTTCAGGCCGCTGCCCTTGATTTCCACGCCCTGGGGAATCACTGTAGATTGCATATACTCCCTCGATTCTGCATGCCGGAGGGGATGCACCGGCAGATGCTGATGTGGGGTGCGTTGATGAAGGAACGGTGCGTGCCGTGTCACTCATCAACACACCCTGCCGCGAAAACGCGAAATCGATCCCGGAAGAAAGAACACCCGCGGCGCTCTTCCGCAGGGAACGGAAGAGCGCCGTGGGGCAAAAGGCAGATTAGTCAGCCAGACCGCTCACGGTGAAGGTGAAGGTGACCGTGGTGTTGGCGCCGGGCAGATAACCGAAGGCGGGCTCGATCTTGTTGTACTCGTCGCGAACGACCAGCTCAACATAATCGGTCTCCGTACGGACAACCACGCCGTCCTGGGTCTTGCCATCGCCGATCTTGACCTTCACGTCGCTGATGGTGACGTAGCCTTCCTTCACCAGCTGGGAAGGAATATCGGTGGAGACGCGGAAGTAGCGCAGCAGGGTGTCAACGCCGAAGCCGTGCTCGCCGGTCACCATGGTGGCAGTGTAGGTGCCGTTGCCGGTGATGGCAGCGTCGGTGAAGACTCCGCCGTAATCCACCGGGTTGTTCTCGGCATCCCAGCCGGTCAGACGGTTGAAGAACTCGGGGTTCTCGCCGTTCAGGCCGTAGGAAGCGTCGTACCAGTCATTACGGAAGATGTAGCTCTCGGACTGCACAGCCACATAGCCGTTGTAATCCTTGGCGATCAGCTCAGCCACCTGATCCTCGGTCAGAGGCGCGGGGCCTTCGGCAGCCGGGGGCTCGCCGTAGATGTAGTCGAAGGTGACCTCGATGGAGGACACATTGGACAGGGCTTCCTTGGTGGCGATCATGGCGGTGGCGCCTTCCAGGTTGCCATCCGCAATACGGGCCTGCTCGGGCAGGTCGGTCACCCACTCGTTCCAGATGTTGGAGCGGGTGGTCACGCCTTCGTCAGAGGTGGTGAAGTCCTTGCCGATCTCGATGGCAGCACCGTTGACCTTGATCTCGGTGATGTCCATGAAGAAGCCGGGGAACTTCTGCTCGCCGGTGGCAACGCCGGCAGCCAGGAACGCAAAGCCGGGAACGGGCTCAGCGAAGTCCAGCTTCAGGTTGTAGGTGCCGGGGCCCTCCACCTTCACGGCGTTGGTCTCAGCATACTCGCCGGGATTCCAGGCAGACAGCGCCCAGTTGGAATCAGCGAACATCAGGAAGGCAGTATCGGTCACGGGAACCAGGGAGAAGTCGATCTCGATGGTCTGAACCTCAGCCAGCAGATCCTTGGCGATGACGATGGGGGTCGCACCCTCGGTCACGCCGTCCCAGGAACGGGCGTCCTTGGGCAGATCGGTGACCCACTCGTTCATCAGGTTCATGCGGGTCTCGATGCCGTCGTCAGAGGAGGTGTAGCCCTTGGCCAGCTCAACAGCAGCGCCGTTGACGCGGACTTCGTTCAGCTTGATGGTCATGCCGGGGAAGAGATTCTCGCCGTACTTGATGCCCAGGGCAGCAAAGGCGATGCCGGAGGCCTTGCCGTCAGCGGTGGTGGTGAAGTCCAGACCGACGGTGTAGTCGCCAGCGCCGGTGACGGTGGCATTCTTGGCGGTCACGGGATACTCGTTGCCGTCCAGCCAGTACTGGTTGGCCCAGGCGGAGTCAGCGTACATGATGTAGGCAGTATCCACGCCCAGCTTGTAGAAGGAGAAGTCGACCTCGAAGGAAGTGAAGGATTCGAAGGCGGCCTTGTCCACGATGATCCAGTTGGCGTCGGCAGTGTTGCCGTCCCAGGAACGGGCGTCCTTGGGCAGCTCAGTCACCCACTCGTTGTAGATGTTCATGCGGGTCACAACGCCGTCGTCGGAAGAGGTGTAGCCCTTACCGGTTTCGATGGCCTGGCCGTTGACGCGGATCTCGTTGATCCGGATCTTCCAGCCGGGGAAGTTGGCTTCGCCCTCGGCGATGCCCAGCGCAGCAAAGGCAAGGCCGGCGCCGGGGTTGGTCAGGGAAACGCCCACGGTGTAGTCACCTTCGCCGGTGATGGTGGCTTCGGTGATGGTCATGCCGTCATACTGCTCGCCGGCATTCCAGACCTGATTGGCCCACGCGCCGTCAGCGAACATCAGGAACGCCTGGCTGGTGGGAGCCGCCGCTTCCGCCATGGCCGGCACGACGCCCAGCAGCATGCACAGCGCCAGCAGCATGGACAGGAGCTTGGTCATGTTCTTCATATGGTTATCCTCCTTAACAAATTGGCCCGCAGTATCAGTAAGTGCTTTCATATTCCGGTGCACCCCATGATATTCCAGCAAGCCTGTTGCAATTATCATATATCTTTTTGTCCAAATTGTCAAGGCTGTATGACCCTTTCCTATACCATCTGCATCAAAATGCTCTGCTTTTTCTGTGTTCATCTCCTGAAAGCAGAAAAGCTCCCCGCCTGTTACAGCGGGGAGCCGAAGTATGCGCTTACAGGATTATTCCTGACCAGCCAGCTTCTTGTAGCTCTTCAGACGATACTTGGCGTCTTCCTCAGCCTGCGCGAACAGCTTCTCGGCGGCTTCGGGGAACATCTTGGCCAGCGTGGTGTAGCGGACCTCACCCTTGATGAACTCCTGGTAGTCGCCGGTGGGCTCCTTGGAGTCGATGGTCATGGGCTGCTCGAGGTCGGGGTTGAAGCGGTACAGGGGCCAGTAGCCGCACTCCACAGCCTTCTTCTGCTCAGCCTGGGCCTTGCCCATGTTGATGCCGTGGTTGATGCAGGGAGCGTAGGCGATGATCAGGGAGGGACCATTGTAGGCCTCAGCCTCGGTCATGGCCTTGATCAGCTGCTGGGGATTGGCGCCCATGGCGACGGTGGCAACGTAAACGTAGCCGTAGCTCATGGCCATCATGCCCAGGTCCTTCTTCTTGGTGCGCTTGCCGGCGGCAGCGAACTTCGCCACGGAGCCGGTGGGGGTGGACTTGGAAGCCTGACCGCCGGTGTTGGAGTACACCTCGGTATCCAGCACCAGGATGTTGACATCCTGATTCTGGGCCAGCACATGGTCAACGCCGCCGTAGCCGATGTCGTAAGCCCAGCCGTCGCCGCCGAAGATCCACACGGACTTCTTGACCAGCATGTCCTTCATGCCGTAGATTTCCTTGCACAGATCGCAATCCTTGCCTTCGACGTAAGCGATGATCTTGGCAGCCGCAGCCTTGGAGGCCTCAGCGTTGTCCTTACCGGCCAGCCACTCCTCGCAGATCTCCTTGGCGTCTTCGCACTTGGAGGCCAGCTCGGTCAGCAGGTCAGCCAGCTTGGCGCGGCGCTGCTGCACAGCCAGGTTCATGCCGAAGCCGAACTCAGCGTTGTCCTCGAACAGGGAGTTCGCCCAGGCGGGGCCATGGCCGGCGTTGTTGGTGGTGTAGGGGCAGGTGGGCGCGGAGCCGCCGTAGATGGAGGAGCAGCCGGTGGCGTTGGCAACGATCATGCGATCGCCGAACAGCTGGGTAACGAGCTTGACGTAGGGAGTCTCGCCGCAGCCAGCGCAGGCGCCGGAGAACTCGAAGAGGGGCTTGAGGGCCTGGGAGTTCTTGACGGTAGCCTTGTTGACGACCTTGTCGTTCACCTCGGGCTGAGCCATGGCGAAGGTCCAGTTGTCCTGCTCGGCCAGCTGGTCAGCCAGGGGCTCCATGGACAGGGCCTTGACCTTGGCGGGGCAGACCTCAACACAGTTGCCGCAGCCGGTGCAATCCAGCGGGCTGACCTGCATACGGTACTGCATGCCGGCGAATTCCTTGCCGGTAGCCTTCTTGGTCACATAGCCCTCGGGCAGCTCGACGCCGTCCTCGGTGTAGATGGGGCGGATGCAGGCGTGGGGGCAAACCAGAGCACAGTTGCCGCACTGGATGCAGTTCTCGGGGATCCACATGGGAACCTTCACGGCGATGCCGCGCTTCTCGTACTTGGTGGTGCCGGTGGGCACGATGCCGCGGGGGTCCAGAGCGGACACGGGCAGCTTGTCGCCTTCCTGAGACAGGACGGGCTTGACAAACTCGTCGAAGTACTTGGTGGTGCCTTCAACCTTGGCAGCCACAGCGCCGGTGGTGGCGTTGGCCCACTCGGCGGGCACGTCAACCTTCACCAGGCCGGAGATGGCGATGTCGATGGCGTCCCAGTTCTTCTGGACGATGGCGTCGCCCTTCTTGCCGTAGGTCTTCTTGGCATAGGCCTTCATGTACTCGTCAGCCTGCTCGTAGGGGATGACGTCCGCCAGCTTGAAGAAGGCAGCCTGCATGATGGTGTTGATGCGGTTGCCCATGCCGACCTTGGCGGCCAGCTCGATGGCGTTGATGATGTACATCTTGGCGTTCTTCTTGGCCAGCAGCTGCTTCATCTCAGCGGGCAGGTGAGCATCCAGCTCATCAGCGCCCCACTGGCAGTTCAGCAGGAACACGCCATTGTCCTTCAGGGAGGACACCATGTCGTACATGGTCACGTAGGCGGGGTTGTGGCAGGCGATGAAGTCGGCCGCGTCGATCAGGTAGGGGCTCTGGATGGGGGTCTTGCCGAAACGCAGGTGGGAAACGGTCAGACCGCCGGACTTCTTGGAGTCGTAGGAGAAGTACGCCTGAGCATACAGATCGGTGTGGTCGCCGATGATCTTGATGGAGTTCTTGTTGGCGCCAACGGTACCGTCGGAGCCCAGGCCGTAGAACTTGCAGCAGATGCTGCCTTCGGGCGCGGCGTTGAACAGCTCGCCCACGGGCAGGGAGGTGCCGGTCACGTCATCGTTGATGCCAACGGTGAAGTGGTTCTTGCACTCACCGTCCAGGTTCTCGAACACAGCCTTGACGTGGGTGGGGGTGAACTCCTTGGAGCCCAGGCCGTAACGGCCGCCCACAACCTTGATATCGCTGCGGCCAGCCTCAAGCAGCGCGGCGCAGACGTCCAGGTACAGGGGCTCGCCCAGGGAGCCGGATTCCTTGGTGCGGTCCAGCACAGCGATCTTCTTGCAGGTCGCGGGGATGGCGCCCAGGAAGTGCTTCACGGAGAAGGGACGGTAGAGGTGGACCTTGATCAGGCCGACCTTCTCGCCCATGGCAACCAGCTTGTTGACAGCCTCGTGGGCAACGTCACAGCCGGAGCCCATCGCGATGATGACCTTCTCAGCATCGGGCGCGCCGACGTAGTCGAACAGGTTGTACTTGCGGCCGGTCAGCTCCTCGACCTGCTTCATGGTCTCTTCCACGATTTCCGGCACAGCCAGGTAGTACTTGTTGCCAGCCTCGCGGCCCTGGAAGTAGATGTCGGGGTTCTGGGCGGTGCCAGCCTGGTGGGGATGCTCGGGGTTCAGGCCGCGGGCGCGGAACTCGTTGACCTTATCCCAGGGCATGATCTTCGCGATCTCCTCGTAGTCGGGCGCGTCGATCTTCTGGATCTCGTGAGAGGTACGGAAGCCGTCGAAGAAGTGCAGGAAGGGCACGGAGCTCTTCAGGGTCGCCACATGGGCAACCAGCGCCATGTCACAGGCTTCCTGGACGGAGTTGGACGCCAGCATGGCAAAGCCGGTCTGACGGCAGGCCATGACGTCGGAGTGATCGCCGAAGATGGACAGGGCATGGTAAGCCAGAGCACGGGCGCTCACGTGGAACACGGAGGGCGTCAGCTCACCAGCGATCTTGTACATGTTGGGGATCATCAGCAGCAGGCCCTGGGAAGCGGTGAAGGTGGTGGTCAGAGCGCCGGCAGCCAGGGAGCCGTGAACGGCGCCCGCAGCACCAGCCTCGGACTGCATTTCAGCAATCTTCACGGTCTGGCCAAACAGGTTCTCACGCTTCTGCGCGGACCACTCATCAGCGACTTCCGCCATGGGGGAGGAAGGGGTGATGGGGTAAATGGCGGCCACATCGCTGAATGCATAAGCGATATGGCTGACGGCGGTATTACCGTCGCAAGTGTACTTAAACATGGGGGATTGACCTCCTTTGGGCAGTATTCTTCAGTTATTATACACCCGAACGCCGTCGATTGTAAACACCCTTCGTTAAAAAAATCATCATTCATGGGAAGTTCTCACGCTGCATTTTCGGCGCGGAAACAAAAAACAGCCCTGCAGACAAATGCTGCAAGGCTACAGACTGTCAAAAAACCTCCGGGAGGTGTCGGAGGGCCCGCAGGCCCTCTGACTGTCATCGTATCCGGGGGCTTTGCCGCCGGGGCGGGGCGTTTTCCCCCTCGGCCATCACACAGCCAATGCTGTGTGGTGGCTACGCTCGGTCAACGGAACCGTTGACCGAGCTAGTCGGACTGAAGTCCTCCCTCGAACTGCCGAAAA
>JAFQIB010000092.1 GCA_017397765.1 Clostridia bacterium
AGAAATGCTACTGCCGATAGCGTGGCTCCTTGGTCAAGCGGTTAAGACACCGCCCTTTCACGGCGGCTACAGGGGTTCGAATCCCCTAGGAGTCACCATTTTCCTTCTTTCGACTTGGGCCTTTAGCTCAGTTGGTTAGAGCGGCCGGCTCATAACCGGTTGGTCCCGGGTTCAAGTCCCTGAAGGCCCATTTCTTTAGTGGCCCGGTAGCTCAGTTGGTTAGAGCGCCAGCCTGTCACGTTGGAGGTCGAGGGTTCGAGCCCCTTCCGGGTCGCCACTTTTCTGGACTTGAACACTCAAGGAGCTCCGTGCTGGCGTAGCTCAATTGGCAGAGCAGCTGATTTGTAATCAGCAGGTTGCGGGTTCGAGTCCCATCGCCAGCTCCATTCTCTGGATTACAGAGACAACTTCATATGGGTAGGTTCCCGAGTGGCCAAAGGGAGCAGACTGTAAATCTGCCGTCACTGACTTCGGTGGTTCGAATCCACCCCTGCCCACATTTCTTTGCGGGAATGGCGGAATTGGCAGACGCGCATGATTCAGGTTCATGTGCACGTACGTGCTTGCAGGTTCAAGTCCTGTTTCCCGCACGGAATGCCGGATACAGCAATGTATCCGGTTTTTTTTTGTTCTATATTCTGAACATTTGTCAGAACCATCATGGTGAAATGGTCGGAATTTGTCGCCCAGATGAACGTTTTTTGCCCGAAAAATCACACTCATGACATGGAAATACGTGAAATCAGAGCAATAGCCACGGCATAAAGATTGAATTGCATTTCTTGAGATTCAAAATTTGGAGAAATAGTAGGAAATGATTTCAAATAGAAAGGGATGATTTAGGCGGGCTATTTCGTTCATTGATTGAAGCCATTTATTCACATATGGTGCTCAGGATTAATGAAGCGGATGCATAGCCTTAGTGATAACGGAGGTTGCCTATGAAAAGGTTGTTTGCAGTTCTATCCATTCTTTGTGTTTTTTACATTTGTAGCGTCACGGCGTTTGCGGCAACTGACCAGCTGCCTGATGAAATTCTCGACGTATTGGATGAAAAGTGGGATGGGTGGACAATTTCGTCAGAAACATATAAAACAGCTAATGGCAAGTATGAAACGGATAACGATTCACCAGCATCGTACTATTATGATGAGCATGGCCATGCTGCCGCTGTCGCTGTTATTTCTAAGAACGGGAAGAATCGAATGGTCATCCTGGAAAAGAAAAACGGTGAATGGAAAGTGGTGGCAAGTTCCATTTCTGCTGTTTTGCAGGGAGAATGGATACCCTCAATCTCCTGTGAAACATATGGGCGGTTCGATATCCATTACTCGTCGAGACCTTATGCAGAACCGATCTACTGCGCTATTGAGCGTGAAGATAACGGACAATGGTATTTCACGCGCTATGAATATAACTCGGAAGAGAACGGACGCATCCGTATTTGGATTTCGCCGGACTGTCTGACTTTCTACTCGGATGGGAATAAGAAGACCAATGTACATGGTGTGGTTGAAAACCGCTTCCAATACTTCGTATTGGCTTCATTGCCGAAGACTGTTTCCGAGGCGCGGGCATCATTGACCAATCCGCCGAAGATTCCTGAGGGGACTTTGTCCGCAACAAGAATCAAGTTTACTTCCGGAAAGAAGTATGAAGTCTATCAGGGCCCCGGAAAGGAATATGGCAGAGCTGCCAACGGAAAAGCTGCTGTCAGCACCAATGACTGGATTCAGGTCTTTGGTGAAGAAAATGGCTTCATTATGATCCAGTACGATATTTCAAAAGAACAATACCGTATTGGCTGGATTGATGCAAAGGCCTTGCCGAAAAAGGCACAGGTAGAAGCACTATCCTTCCAGCAGGTGCATGGGTATCTGGTACAGCAGACATTCCTAACAGACGATCCGCTAAATTCGAAGAAGTCCGTCGTGTCGCTTGAACAGGGGACAGAAGTTCGGTGGCTTGCTTCCATTGGCGATTGGGCGTATATCGAAACAACCAGCGGAACACTGATACGTGGTTTTATTCCTGTCAATTCCATCGAGGTTCTTCAGAACAGCGCCGTTCGATACGATGTGATGGAAGGCCTCGCCGGGTATTGGGTTGGCGTTGCCGGCGGTGAAATGTTCTATGATTCGGTCATGCTGTATGCAGATGGAACATACGCAGGCTGGATGGGAACGCGAGCCATGGAGGATACCTATGAGGTTATGCATGGCAGATGGCGCGTAACTGATTATGACACAGCCGCAGGCTTGTACTGGAATAATCCACCTTATGAAATCTCGTTTGAGAGAACGAATATGACCGGCAGAGTATTCGGACTCACAACGGAGAATGAAGCTTTCAGTATCACAACGGAGGAAGGCGGTTATGGATATGAAAGGCACACGCCGCCTGTAGATGACCCGAATTATGAGCCGGATGTTCATGAGCATGGTTGATTCGTGCAGAAAAAAGAGCTATACCCTTTTGACGGGTATAGCCCACAGACCATCAACAGACCTCCAACCTGCAAAGGCTGGAGGTTTGTTGATGGTCTGAAGCTGGGACGCTGCAATGTGCAGCGTCCCAGCTTTCTCTGTTATTGTTTGCTGTCGGAGAATCCGTACGCTTAAATTGTGCCGGAACGGCTTGCTTCAATCCGGGTGATAAACGCTTTGACCAGACTGCCGAAGTAATTCGTGCCGTCGGGCTCCTGCCAGTTGTGATACTCGCAGTGATTGCTGCCGGTGATACATTTCAGCTCGACGCCGCCGGCGGTGCAGTTGAAATGCTCCAGCGTCCGGACAAGCAGCAATGTCTGCTCGTACCGGTTTGTCATATCGTGATCTGCCACCAGGATCAGCATGGGCGGATAGCTTTGCTCGTGGTCGATGAAGTACAGGGGGGCTGCGTCGTCGATCAGGACGCGGCGGGAATCCAGCCCCCGCTCTTGCAGTACACTGAAATGGGTCGTCGGCTGTCCGGCGTCCATGACAAAGCCGCTGATCTGCTGCATATCGACGCCGTGCTTGCCGAGGTAATGCACATCAAAGCAGAGCATCTGGGTGATGTAGCCGCCGGCAGAGCTTCCACCGACAAACAGGCCTGTGGGCGTGCCATATGCCCGGATGTGCGACTGCGTCCAGGCCACAGCGGCGGCTGCTTCCTCCAGATAGTCGGGGAATGCCGCTTCCGGATACATGCGGTAATTGGCGGAGATGATGGCAATCCCGGCCTTGGCCAGCTCGCCGCAGAAGAGCTCGTCGGCTTTGTCGCCGGCAGTCAGGCCGCCGCCGTGGAAAAACACGAACACCGGAAAGCTCTTGGCGTCCGGCAGATACAGATCCAGACACTGGGCAGGCACGCCGTTCTCGATATAGGGAATATCCCGGAGCTGCTTCATGGAAAGACCTCGCTTTCAGTTGCAATATGCGGAAAAACCCGGCGAAATGAACAGAAGAAAGGGGATGCCGCTGAGCCAAGCAGCATCCCGTTATCAATGCGTAAGACTGCGGCGGGAATTATTCTGCGTCCGCCTCGTCCTCCGGTTCGATCCGGCGCAGGCCCTCGACGGCCGTGACCGGCAGGGAGAAGCAGATGGACGCTGCATCCGTACCGGGGCCGGCCTTCTCCATGATGGCCTTCATGATGGCGGCCTTCCTGGTCTTTTCGGCTACGATCAGTACGACATCCTTTTCGTTTGCCAGGGAGATGCCCAGGAACTTCTCGCTTTCGTGGGCGCCGGTGCCCTTGCCGGCCAGGACGGTGCCGCCGGTTGCGCCGGCAGGACGGGCCGCGGCCATGACCAGGTCGGAGCAGCCTTCGTTCAGGATCACGCAGATCAGCTCATGGGTGACGTTCAAATCCGGCTTTTCACCGGTGACGGCCTTGTTTTCGGTCAGGTATGCCATGGTTTTGCCTCCTCCTACGCTCTTGAGCGGCACGGACAGCATGATGCCGTTGCCGGGGATATCGATGAACATGCGCAGCTTGGCCGCGCGCATCAGCCTGCGGGTCTGATCACCGTCTGCGACGGTCAGGAGCAGCGCATATTCCGTGGGCACGAGACCGTGCAGGGACAGATGCTCGCTGGTGGCGGTGCCGCGGGCAAACAGGGTGATTGCCAGGGGCAGCTTCATGCTGTGGATGATATCCTCCATTGCAGCATGGCGTGCGCGGGCGATGATCGTCATGACAAGATTCAGTTCCATATCAGCCCTCCCACAGTTCAATCACGTCGTCGTCAGCATAGGGATACTCGGGAACTTCGGCAGCCTTGCGGGTCTTGATGACGTAGATCAGGCCCATGATCTGCACCGTGATGAGGGGCATCATGGCGACCATGGCCACCAGGCCGAAGGCGTCCAGCATGATATTGCCGCCCAGCGCCTGGCACGCGCCCATGGCAAAGGGGAGCATGAAGGTGGCGGTCAGGGGACCGGAGGCCACGCCGCCGGAGTCGAAGGCGATGGCGGTAAAGGTCGGGGGAACCACCAGCGTCAGCGCCAGGGCGATCAGATAGCCGGGGAGGATGATCCACATGATCGAAACGCCGGAGAGCACGCGCAGCATGGCCAGACCATTGGCGGCGGCCACGGCGATGGCCAGCGCATAATGCATGGCTGCTTCGGAGATGGTGCCGGCGGAAAGTTCCTCCACCTGCTTGTTGAGCACATGGACGGCAGGCTCGGCGTTGATGATGAACCAGCCCATCAGCATGGCGATGGGGACAAGCAGATAGCGCCAGGGCCCAAGGTCTGCAATCTGCGCGCCCAGCGCCACGCCGAGCTTCTGGAAGCCGACGTTCGCGCCGGTGAGGAAGAGCACCAGGCCGATCAGGGTGACCAGCAGGCCCATGATGATCCGCAGGAAGGGAATCCTGCGCAGATGGAGCGCGGTGACCTGGAAAAGCAGGAAGAAGGCGACAATGGGCAGCAGCGCCATGGTCACGTTCACGATCTCATGGGGCAGGGTGTGCAGATAGCTTTTGCCCAGCTGAACCGTGTTCATGATCTCTTCCGCCATGGCTGCATCCCCGGCAGCGGGAGCGCCGGGATAAAAGAAGGAGAGGAGCAGCACCGCCAGGATCGGGCCGACGGAGCACAGGGCGACCAGGCCGAAGGAGTCCCCCTGCGCATTGGCGTCGGAACGGATGGAGGCCACGCCGACGCCCAGTGCCATGATGAAGGGGACGGTCATGGGGCCGGTGGTCACGCCGCCGGAATCAAAGGACACGGCCCAGTAATCCGGGGAAGCGAGCGCAGAGAGCAGGAATACCAGCCCGTACAGGCCGATCAGCAGCCATTTCAGCGGAATCTTGAACAGGATGCGGAGCATGCTCAGCATCAGGAAGATGCCCACGCCCACGCCGACGGTGACGATCAGCACCGTGGTATCTATGGCGGGGACATTGTCCGCCAGCACGGTCAGATCGGGCTCGGAGACGGTGACGGCGATGCCCAGCAGGAAGCTGACGATCAGGATCAGCGGCAGGTTCCGCGATTTGGTCAGCTTGGCGCCCATATGGGTGCCGATGGGGGTCATGGATACGTCGCTGCCCAGGGTGAACAGGCCCATGCCCACGATCAGCATCATGGAGCCGATGAGGAAGGACAGCATCAAGTCTGCCCGCATGGGTACGAAGGTCAGGCACATCACACCCACGATGATCACGATGGGCAGTACGGAAGCAGTGGCCTCCTTGAATTTTTCAAGCAGTTTTCCTCTTTGGGTCACACTGCAGCTCCTTTCCGGCGGAGAGCGCTGTGCAGGCCGGACTTTGCCTACACAGCAAGAAAGGCAGGGCTGTAAAACAGCTCTGCCTGATCGATCATGACATAACGGGATCAAACCGGAACGCAGTCTGCGCAGGAAAAAAGCCCGCATGAACGGCACATTCTTCCCTGGCCGGTGCAGATGCGACAATCGGAATAAATCACAGCTTTTCAGCGCATGATGACAGACTCCACCACTTATTTCGATTAATCATATGATACCATAATATAGGATATGATGTCAACGGAGGCGGAGGATTTTGCTGGGAGAAATCATTCCCTGCAGATGACCGAATGCTGGCAAGCCGGGTGATATTGACAGGAGGGACAGGGTAGTTTATGATGAAAGTACAGTACAATCAAGGAGGCAAACCCGTGAAGAAAATGCTGTGCCTGCTGGTGGCGATCCTGCTCATACCTGCCGCGCTGGCGGAGGCGGCCTGCCCGGTATGCGGCGGCACGTCCGATCTGTGTCTGACGGACGAGGTTGGCGCGGTGTACTGCGCCGGCAAGCTGATCTCCTATCCGGCGGAGGCGCTGAACCATACATACACCGTGCGGGAAGGAACCTGCACGATCGGCGACTGGGCCTTCTGTGAGAACTGGCATCTGGAGGAGGTCATCCTGCCGGAAGGCGTGGTGATGATCGGCACGGGCGCCTTTGAGGGCCGGCTGTTTCTGAAACGGGTGACGCTGCCGGAGTCGCTGCTGATCATCGGAGACAGCGCGTTTTCCAACTGTCCGGAGCTGGCGGACGTCACGCTGCCGCCGAAGCTGTACGCCATCGGCCCCTCTGCTTTTGTGGATTGCCGGAAGCTGACCGGCTTGGATATTCCGGAAACGGTTCGCTATATCGGCAGCGAGGCCTTCTGCAACACCGGCCTGACGGAAATCTGGCTGCGGACGATCGACTTGGAATGCGGCGACCATATCCTGCATCCCGGCTTTCAGAACGATCCGCCCCAGCCGGTCACCATCCACGTCAGTGAGGAGCTGCTTTATGACGAGGTTGGCAATCTGGCGAACTTCATGGACGTGTATGATGAAAAATACAATGTGACCTATGTGTATGACGTGCCATATTTGGATTGACAATCCAGGCAATTCCTGATACAATGACAAGCGTTCGAAAATGGGTCGAAGACCCCGGCGATGAAGAGAAGAACGCGCGTCTACCGTCCACAGAGAGAGCTTCCCCGGCTGAAAGGAGCTTGTCAACGGCGCACGACCGACACCTCGGAGCCTCCCGGTGAAGACCGGGCGTGTCCGCACGTTACAGCGGCCAAAAGGCGTTATCTGCCGATAACGTGAAAATGGGTGGCACCGCGAAATGATTGTTTCGCCCCATGCGGATGTTTTTTGTCTGTATGGGGCGTTTTGATTTGCAGGGGTTCGCCTCTGAGGAGGCGGGAGAGGGCTTTCCGATCGCCCTCTCCACTCCTTCGGGCCCCATGCTTGGTGTAGTAAATGAGACAAGGAGGAATTGCCTATGTTGACCCAGGCCCCCCGTGGCACCAAGGACGTACTGCCGACCGATTCCTACCGGTGGCAGCACGTCGAAGCCCATATGCGCAAGGCCGCCGCAGAGGCGGGCTTCCGCGAAGTCCGTACGCCCGTGTTTGAACACACCGAGCTGTTCCTGCGCGGCGTGGGCGACACGACCGACATTGTGCAGAAGGAAATGTACACCTTCAAGGACAAGGGCGACCGCAGCATCACCCTGAAGCCCGAAGGCACTGCCGGCGCTGTCCGTGCATTCCTGGAGAGCAGCCTCTACGCCGATGCGCTGCCCTGCAAGATGTACTACCTCAACGCGCCCATCTTCCGCTATGAGGCCCCTCAGAACGGCCGTCTGCGCGAGCATCACCAGTTTGGCCTGGAGTGCTTCGGCGCGCAGGACGCCACCGCCGATGCGGAGCTGATCCTGCTGGCTTACAAGCTGCTGGGTACCCTCGGGGTCAAGAACCTGAGCGTGAACATCAACTCCATTGGCTGTAAAAAGTGCCGTCCGCAGTACCATGCAATGCTCAAGTCCTTCCTGGGCGAGCGCATCGGCTGCATGTGCGAAACCTGCAAGACCCGCTTTGACCGCAACCCCCTGCGCGTGCTGGACTGCAAGGTTGAGAAGTGCCAGGAGCTGGTGGCGGACGCGCCCTCCATGCTGGATGTGCTGTGCGAGGAGTGCGCCGAGCACTTCGCCCAGCTGCAGGCCTGCCTGAAGGCCAGCGGCATCCCGTATCAGGTGGACAGCCGCATTGTCCGCGGCCTGGACTACTACACCAAGACCGTGTTCGAGCTGATCACCACGACGGACAAGGGCAACCTGACCGTGTGCGGCGGCGGACGCTACGACAATCTGGTGGAGGAGCTGGGCGGTCCGAGCCTGCCTGCTGTCGGCTTCGGCATGGGCATTGAGCGCGTGCTGATGCTGCTGGACTCCGAGGGCGTGGAGATTCCCAAGCCCGACCAGTACGATGTGTTTGTCACCTATATGGGCGGCAACAAGATCCCTGCCTTCATGCTGGTGCAGGCGCTGCGCAAAGCTGGTATCAACGCGGATATGGACCACACCGGCCGCAGCCTCAAGGCCCAGTTCAAGTATGCCAACAAGACCGGCGCACCCCTGTGCATCACCCTGGGCGATGACGAGGTCGCCAACGGCATCGTCAAGATCAAGAACATGAACACCCGCGAGGAGCGCACGGCTCCCATGGCGGAGGCGGCAGCGACGGTCAGGGAAATGATTGAAGATTAATTCGGAATTCGGAATGCGGAATTCGGAATTTGAAGTGTGAGCAGTGGTGCTTGCAGGAGACGGGATACACATCGGAGAAGATGCTTCCGGTTCGACACTATCCCGTACTCATCCGCAGGGGGCTTCGCCCCGTTTATGCGGGCCGCCTCTCACTACTGTGGTAAGGCAGACGAGGTGGCGCGACGCGAGGAGACCGTAGGGGAGCCGAGCCAAAGCTCACGCAACAAGGTGTACACAAACTGAAAATGCATCAATAACGCGCGAGCATGCAGCCCGCGCCATGAGGGCGCGGCCAGCCAACGTCAGCACCGCGCGAACAAACACGCGGGCACACCCTCAAAGAAACAGTCAAGAAAGAATGCGCAAAGGGAGTCCAGAGGGGCGAAGACCCTCTGGCGGGTGCAGGGCAGAGCCCTGCCCGCCGGAGGCCCCGCGCGCATACGATAAGAAAGAGGTAACATCATGCAGAACCGTACACATACCTGTAACGAGCTGCGCATGGCCAATGTCGGCGAAACTGTGCAGATTTCCGGCTGGATGGAGAACGTCCGCGAAGTGTCCGCGAACCTGGCGTTTGTCGTGGTTCGTGACTTCTACGGAACGACCCAGGTCGTCATCGAGAACGAGGAGCAGATGAAGGTCGTCAAGGGCCTGAACAAGGAATCCACCATCTCCGTGACCGGCGTTGTCCGCGAGCGTGACAGCAAGAACAACAAGATCCCCACCGGCGATATCGAGATCGTCCCGGAGAAGATCGAGGTGCTGGGCCGCTGCCGTCATAACGAGCTGCCCTTCCAGATCAACCGCTCCACTGAGGCCGACGAGACCCTGCGCCTGAAGTACCGCTACCTGGACCTGCGCAATCCCGAGGTCAAGAAGAACATCGTCATGCGCTGCAATGTGGTGGCCGCCCTGCGCGCCGCCATGATGGAGCATGGCTTCCTGGAGATCACCACGCCCATCCTGACCGCGTCTTCCCCCGAGGGCGCCCGTGACTATCTGGTGCCTGCCCGCAAGCATCCCGGCCAGTTCTATGCGCTGCCCCAGGCGCCCCAGCAGTTCAAGCAGCTGCTGATGACCTCCGGCTTCGACAAGTACTTCCAGATCGCGCCCTGCTTCCGTGATGAGGACGCCCGCGGCGACCGCAGCCCCGGTGAGTTCTATCAGCTGGATATGGAAATGGCCTTCGCGTCCCAGGAGGACGTGTTCGCCGTGCTGGAGGACGTGCTGCCCCCCATCTTTGCCAAGTACGGTACCTACAACACCGCTTCCGCTGCGCCCTTCAAACGCATTCCTTACCTGGAGTCCATGGACCGCTACGGCTCTGACAAGCCCGACCTGCGCATTGACCTGGAGCTGACTGACGTGACTGAGCTGATCGGCGGCTGCGGCTTCGGCCCCTTCGAGGGCAATGTGGTGAAGGCCGTCGTCGTCAGCGACATGACCGCCACCCGCAAGCAGATCGACAAGCTGTGCGCGGACGTTGAGGTGGTGTCCGGCAACAAGGCCTTCTGGTTCAAGGTGGACGAGAAGGGCGAAATCGCCGGCGGCATCGCCAAGTTCGTCAAGCCCCAGGAGGCGGAGATCATCGCTGCGCTGAACCTGAAGCCCAACACCTTCGTCGGCCTGACCGCCGGCAAGAAGCTGGCTGCCCAGAAGACCGCCGGCGTGCTGCGCAAGATGCTGGCCGACCTGTGCCCCGCCCACATCGACCGCGAGAAGTACGAGTTCTGCTGGATCGTGGACTTCCCCATGTACGAGATGGGCGAGGAGAGCGGCGAGCTGGAGTTCTGCCACAACCCCTTCTCCATGCCCAACGGCGGCCTGGAGATCCTCAAGGCTGCGCAGGCCGGTGAGGTCGATCCGCTGAGCATCACCGCCTTCCAGTACGACCTGGTTTGCAACGGCGTGGAGCTCAGCTCCGGCGCGGTGCGTAACCATGATCCGGAGATCATGATCGAGGCGTTCAAGATGGTCCGTCTGGGCGAGGAGGACGTGAAGGCCAAGTTCCCGGCCATGTACAATGCGTTCACCTACGGCGCACCGCCGCATGCGGGCATTGCTCCTGGCGTGGATCGCATGGTGATGCTGCTGGCCGGCGCGGAGACCATCCGCGAGGTCATTCCGTTCCCGATGAACAAGAATGCCCAGGATGTGATGATGGGTGCGCCCGGCTATGTCGAGCAGAAGCAGCTGGACGAGCTCCACATCAAGTGCGTGCCCGTGGAGGAATAAAGGGTCAAGGGGCGATGCCCCTTGCGCGGGTGCAGGGGCGGCGTAAGCCCCTGCCCGCCGGAGGCCTCTGCGCCGCAGCGCAAAGCGCCATGACGCCTTTGACGGATCTCTGATCCGTCAAACAGTCCGCGTACCCCAAAAGGAAAAGACAACCAAGCACAGTAACCAAACCTGTTCCTCGCGGAGACAGCTCCCAAAGAACGTGTTTGATTCCCTGCTGCATGTCTGTATCCCAGCGCCCCCTTATCAGGCAGCTGGCGCTGACAGCTTCCCCTCAAGGGGCAGCCTTTGGCGCGGTTCGTTGGCGGGGCAAATTTGCAATCGTTCTATGATATATCAGCGGCGGCGGACGGAATGTCTGCCGCCGTTTGCCTGTTGGAGGAAAGCATGGAAACCAATCGCCTGATCATCCGTCCCTTTCGACCCGACGATGCAGAGGATCTCTTTGCATATCTTTCCCGAGAGAAGGTCGTGCGCTATGAACCTTATCCGCCCTTCACCCGTGAACAGGCTGCAAAGGAGGCTGCCCGCCGGGCGAACGATCCGAACTTCCTGGCTGTTGTGCTGAAGGAAAACGGATGTGTCATCGGCAATCTGTATTTTGCTCCCGGTGATTTTGACACATGGGAGCTGGGATATGTCTTTCACGATGCGTATTGGGGCTGGGGATATGCGGCGGAAGCCTGCGGGGCGCTGATACAGGATGCTTTCGAAAACAAGAAAATTCATCGGATTACTGCGATGTGCAACCCGGAAAACGACGCATCGTGGCGCTTGCTGGAGCGGCTGGGCCTGCAAAGAGAAGGTTGCCTGAGAAAGAATATCTGGTTCCGGCAGGATGAAATGGGCCGTCCTGTCTGGCAGGATACCTATGTATATGCCGCCCTCAGAGATTCGCATAAAAACACTTGAGCGGGCTGAGCAATTCCCTGCGTGAAAACTTGCCAACGGACGCATTCTATGCTATAATGGAGCGAAGCGGTCTGTAAAGGGCCTGTTTCGTGTTGCCATCGTCCCCAATTGCGGCAAAAAACAGCCGCTTTGTGATGCAGGAGGTGCAGTATTATGGCGAAGAAGGAAACGCTTCCTATGAACATCGATCTGAATGATCTGGAGCCCGGGAGCAACATCATTTATTCCAATGAGGTTGTGTCCATCATTGCGGGTGTTGCTGCGTCCGAGGTGGAGGGCATCGCCAGCATGGTGAGTGTTCCCAACGGCAGTCTGCTGGGCAAGAACCGCAACGTCACCAAGGGCGTGAAGGTGGAGATCGGCACGGAGGAAGCCTCTGTGGATCTCTATGTGACCGTGGAATACGGCAAGCCCATCCAGAAGGCCGCCCATGACGCGCAGGAATCCGTCCGCAAGGCCATCGAGGAGATGACCGGTCTGCATGTGGTGCGCGTGGACGTGCATGTGCAGGGCGTGAGCTTCGAGAAGGAGAACAAGGCGCTGAACGACGGCGCGCAGAATGCGATGCTGGAGAGCGCCCCTGCCGAGACGCCGCTGGTGGAGGCTCCTGCGGAGGAGAAGCCTGCGGAAGAACCCGTGCAGGAATAAGAAACACGTTTCCGGCATGAAGGGCACGGCGCTTGCGCTGCGCCAGACCTGAAAGGAGCGTGCTGACTGATGAAGAAGCATATTTTGATCCGGATTCTGGCTGCGCTGGGCGGCCTGGTGCTTTGTGCGCTGGCAGCCGGCGCGCTGGCTGAAACCTTTTTCCACATCCCGGTGACTCAGTATGCCGGTCAGCTGCTGGGCGCGCGGACGCCTGTGTCCGTGCTGCTGACGCTGCTGCTGGCGGCGCTGCTGTTCGCCTTGGGCGTCTGCTGCCTGATGATGCTGTCCGGCAGAAGATCCGGCAAGCGGAAGGGCTTTGTGATGCAGCGGGGCGAAAACGGCGCGATCGGCGTGTCCGTCAAGTCCATTGAAGGCCTGGTGCAGACCTGCGTGAACCAGCATGACGTGATTGCCGATGCGAAGATTGCCGTGGCTGAGCGCAAGGATGGCATCATCATCCTGCTGGACATCAAGGAAGCCGCAGGCGTGAATATCCCACTGGCGGTGGGCGCGCTGCAGAAGCAGATCAAGCAGTACGTCAACACCTGCACCGGCGTGGACGTGCGCGAGGTTCGCGTGATGGTGGAAAACACCGACAGCATTGCGGACTTGTCTCCCTATGCGGTACATACCCCCGTGCTGATGGCGCCCGCTGCTGCACCGGAGACCCCGGCTGCGGAAGAGACAGCTCCGGCCCCCCTGCTGACGGTCGAACCGGCAGCGGAGGCTGCGGAGGAGCAGCCTGCCGAGGATCAGCCTGTGGCAGAAGCGCCGGTCTATGAGCCGGTTCAGTCGACCGAGGAGATCCCCGTGGAGGAGGTTCCTGCAGAGGAGCCGGTTTATGCGGAGGAAATTCCGGCTGTGCCCGCTGCGGCTGTGCCGGTGCTGCCTGAGCTGCCCCTGGATGAGGAGGACGACCGTCCGCTGCATCAGCGTCTGTTCGGCGCGGAGGAGCAGCCGGTGTTTGTTCCGGCCCCGCCGGAGCTGATCGTGGAGCAGCAGGTGGAGGAGCTGGTCGGAGAGGTCCCCGTACTGGCAGTGGAAGCGGCAGAGGAAGCAGCTGACGAGGAGATTGACGCCAATGCGGTGCTGGAGGTCGTCGAGGCTGTGGCGGCAGAGGAAGCTGCTGCGGAAGAGCTGATTGAAGAAGCTGTTTCTGCGCAGGAGGAAGCGCCTGACGAGCAGTACCCGACAGCTGACCCGGAAGCGGAAACTGAGCCCGTGGTATCCATCCCGGCTGAACCCGCAGAGGAAGATACGCAACCGGTTGAAATCGAGGAAGAAATCCGGGAGATCGAATGACCCCGGCAAGAGGAGTGCACAGTTATGGCGCGTAGTACTGCCCGTGCGGCGGTTATGCAGATGATTTTCGAGAACCTGGCCGGCGGCGAAGGCGGCGAGGAAACCCTGGCGATGGTCTATGAGGCCCTGCGCCATGAGGGGATTCCCGGCGTGGAGATCGCTGACAACGAGCCCAACAAGTCTGACAAGGCCTACATCGCCCGGGTGCTGGACGGCGTGCTGAACAACCTGGAGGAGCTGGATGCTGAGATCCAGGCCGCCAGCCCCCGCTGGAACGTCAGCCGCATGCCCAAGGTGGATCTGACGATCCTGCGCCTGGCAGCGTGGGAGATCCTCCATGAGGAGGACGTGCCCGGCAGCGTGGCCATCAACGAGGCGGTCAATCTGGCGACCCGGTATTCCGAGCCTGCCTCCGGCCGCTTTGTCAACGGCGTGCTGGGCACCATCCTGCGCAAGAAAGAGGCGGCGCAGTGAAGCGCGTCGTCATCGGCTTCGATACCAGCTGCTATACCACCTCTGTGGCGGCGGTGACGGCAGAGGGCGAGGTGATCGCCTCCTGCCGCAAGCTGCTCCCGGTCAAGCTGGGGGACAGAGGGCTGCGGCAGTCCGAGGGCGTGTTCCATCACGTCCGGGCGCTGCCGGAGCGGATGGAGGAGCTGGCGCCCCATATTCGCGGCTGTGAGATTGCAGCGGTCTGCGTCTCCGCCCGCCCCCGGGACGAAGCCGATTCATACATGCCCGTGTTCCATGCTGGGGACGCTCAGGGTCGCGGCCTGGCTGCGATGCTTGGCGTTCCCTGTTTTGCTACGACCCACCAGCGCGGCCACATCGCGGCGGCAAAGGTGGACAGCGGCGTCCGGGCGGGCGATCTGCTGGCGGTGCACCTCTCCGGCGGCACGACGGAGCTGCTTTCCCTGGTTGGGGAGGAGCTGACGCTGCTGGGCGGCACCCTGGATCTGCATGCGGGCCAGGTGGTGGACCGCACCGGTGTGGCGATGGGCCTGCCTTTCCCTGCCGGCCCGCATCTGGAGAAGCTGGCGGTGCAGGGAAACTCTGAAGCCCGGCTGACCATGACCACCCGCGACGGGGGCCTCAACTGCCATTTTTCCGGTGCGGAGACGCAGATCCAGCGGTGGATCAAGTCCGGAGAACTGCCCCGGGAGGATATCGCCCGGGAGGTCTACGACCTGCTGGCCCGCACTGTGGCGCGCATGATCTGCGCCGGCGCGGAGAAAACCGGCATTGATCAGGTGCTGATCGCGGGCGGCGTATCATCCTCCGCCCTGTTCCGGGAGCTGGTGACTGAGCGTATCCACAAGCGTGACCGGACGCTGCATGTGTGCTTTGGCAAGCCGGAGTTTTCCGGTGACAATGCGGTGGGCACGGCGCTCATCGGCGCGGAGCTGCTCAGGAGGTCCGACGGATGACGGAGACGCTTGTCCGGCGGCTGTCGGTGGAGGATCTGCCGCAGCTGACTGCGCTGCACCTCCGCTACAAGCAGGAGATCGGCGAGGACGCGCCGTCCCAGGTGGAACTGCAGCGTCTTCGGGATGCGATGGCTGCAGAGAAGATTCTGTTTTTCGGCTGCGAAAGGGCCGGAAAGCTGCTGGGTATCTGCTCGGTCACAAAGACCTTCAGCACCTTCTGCTACGGCGACTGCGGCGTGTTTGAGGATTTCTACATTCTGCCCGAAGCCCGGCATCAGGGTCTGGCGCGGGCGCTGGCAGCCTACGCGTGGGAAGCCAGCGGCGTCAGCGCCATGACGGTGGGCTGCGCCGACTGCGACCGACCCATGTATGAGGCCATCGGCTTCCGCCTCCGGCTCGGCCAGATGCTGGCCTGGGGCGAATGAAGCAGAAAATATGATACGATTGATCCAAAGGAGGACGGAATCATGTCCGCACAGCTGCTTGATGGCAAGCTCATGTCTGACGAACTGCGCGCCCGCATTGCCGAGCGCGTGTCTGCGCTGAAGGAAAAGGGTGTTATGCCCGGCCTGGCGGTGATCCTCGTAGGCGAGGACCCGGCCAGCCAGATCTATGTCCGCAACAAGGAAAAGGGCTGCGAGCAGGTCGGCATGCATTCTGTGGCGATCCGCCTGCCGGAGGATACCGACCAGGCGACGCTGGAAAGCCACATCCGCGCTCTGAATGCGGATGAAACCATCCACGGCATTCTGGTGCAGCTGCCCTTGCCGAAGCATCTGGACGAGGCAGCCGCGCTGGCGGTCATCGTGCCGGAGAAGGACGTGGACGGCTTCCATGTGCAAAATGCCGGCAAGCTGATGAGCGGCCTCAACGGCGTGGTCGCCTGCACCCCCAAGGGCGCGATGGAGATGATCCGCCGCACGGGCGTGAATCTCTCCGGCAAGGAGGCCGTGGTCGTGGGCCGCTCCAACATCGTGGGCAAGCCCATGGCGATGCTGCTCCTGCAGCAGAACTGTACGGTCACCATGTGCCACAGCCGCACTGCCGATCTGGCAAGCCACACCCGCCGGGCGGACGTGCTGGTAGCAGCGGTGGGCAAGGCCGGCTTTATCACCGCCGACATGGTCAAGCCCGGCGCAATCGTGATCGACGTGGGCATCAACCGGCTGGAAAGCGGCAAGGTGGTGGGTGACGTGGACTTTGACGCCGTGAAGGAGGTTGCGGGCTTCATTACCCCCGTGCCCGGCGGCGTGGGCCGCATGACCATCACCATGCTGCTGGAGAACACGGTGGAGGCGGCGGAGCGCACGCTATGATGCGGCCTGCTGCCTGATGTGCGTACCAAGAAAATGAGAAGGGACGAAGTCCCCATGCCAGACTGGATTCTGGAGGTCAGCGACCTCAACGAATACGTCCGGGCGATGCTGAATGCTGATCCCGCGCTGCGCAGCGTGCGGCTGCGGGGCGAGATCAGCAACTTCAAGCGGCATTCCTCGGGCCACTGGTACTTTACCCTCAAGGATGAACGCTGCCGCATCAGCGCGGTGATGTTCCGCCAGAACGCCATGCGCATGTCCGTCCGCCCGATGGATGGGATGCGGGTGATCGTGTCCGGGCAGGTCAGCCTGTACCCGGAGAGCGGCATGTACCAGATCTATTGTGAAAACATGCGCCCGGACGGCGTGGGTACGCTGTACCAGCAGTTCGAGGCGCTCAAGCAGAAGCTGCAGCTGGAGGGCCTCTTCGATCAGGCCAGGAAGCGTCCGCTGCCCTGGCGACCCCGGAAGATCGCCGTGGTCACCTCCCTGACCGGCGCGGTGCTGCATGACATCCGCAAGGTATCGGCGCAGCGCGACCCCGGCGTGCCGCTGGTGCTGCTGCCCGTTCAGGTGCAGGGAATCGGTGCGGCGGAGGAGATCGCTGCGGCGATCCGCAGGGCGGGCCGGCTGGACGGCGTGGACGTGATCATCACCGGGCGCGGCGGCGGCTCCATGGAGGATCTGTGGGCCTTCAACGAGGAGATCGTCGCCCGGGCGATTGCGGAAAGCCCCATCCCCGTCATCAGCGCCGTCGGCCATGAAACGGATACGACGATTGCGGATTTTGCCGCCGATGCCCGGGCCTCCACGCCCTCCAATGCGGCAGAGATGGCCGTGCCGGACCGGCGGGAGATCATCGACGGCCTGCGGGGCGTGCGGCGGCATCTGGGCAACGCCATGGATGCGCTGATGCAGGACCGGCGCTACCGGCTGCTGACGCTGCAACGGCGCATGGAGGGCTGCCGGCCGGCTCAGCGCATCACGACCCTTGCTGCGCAGACAGCGGCGCTCAGGCTCCGTCTGAATGCCGCCATGGACGCGAAGCTCCCGGCGCAGGCGCACCGCCTCGGCATGGCGGGCATGCGGCTGGATGCGGCGATGGACAAACGCCTGGCTGCCCGTCAGGAGCAGATCAGCCGGGCGAAGGCCAGGCTGGCAGCGCTCAATCCATCTGCGGTGCTGGAGCGCGGCTATGCGCTGGTCACCGACGGCGAACGGGTTGTCGGCAGTGCGGCCAAGGCAAACGAAATCGAGCAGATGACCCTGCGCTTCCATGACGGCAGCATCCGGGTCGAACGGAGGAATTGACATGGCTGCGAAGAAGAAGCAAACCTTTGAAGAACGGCTGCTGCAGGTGGAAAGCCTGATTGCCGAAATGGAAAGCGGCGCCATGCCCCTGGAGGAGGCGCTCCGGCGCTATGAGGAGGGCATGGAAGCCCTTGCCGCCCTGGAGAAGGAGCTGCAGAGCGCCCAGCAGAAGCTGACCGTGCTGCGCCGCGTGGCGGACGGCACGGAGGAGGAAGTGCCGCTGGAGGTGGCAGAATGAAGACCTACGCCGAATATCTGACGATGGTGGAGGGCGCTTTGTCCGCCCAGCTGGCGTCGTTGGGGGAGATTCCGCAGCAGCTGTTTGAGGCGATGGATTACTCCCTGTCCGCGGGCGGCAAGCGGCTGCGTCCCGTGCTGCTGCTGGCAGCCTGCGACACGCTGGGCGGCAGCCTGGAGGAAGCGCTGCCCTTTGCCTGCGCGCTGGAGATGATCCACACCTATTCTCTGATCCATGACGATCTGCCTGCGATGGATAACGACGATCTCCGTCGGGGCCGCCCCACGAACCATAAGGTGTACGGCGAGGGCATGGCGATCCTGGCGGGGGACGGGCTGCTGTCCGCCGCGATGGAGCTGATGCTGCGCGCGGCTGTCCGGCTGGGCGATCTGCGGGGCGTGCGTGCGGCGGAGGCCATTGCCCGCCGCGCCGGCGTGTGCGGCATGGTAGCCGGGCAGGTGATGGACGTGACGGGCGAGGGGAGCGAGCCGACGGCGGAAAAAGTCGACTATATCCACCGCCACAAGACGGCGGACTTGCTGACTGCGCCCATTGAGGCCGGCTTCATCCTGGCCGGCGCAGACACCGTGACCGTTGCGGCGGGCTGCGAATTTGGCCTGCAGCTCGGCCTGGCCTTCCAGATGGTAGATGATCTGCTGGACGTGGAGGGGGACGCGGCCACGCTGGGCAAGACGCCCGGCAAGGACGCCGCCGAGGGCAAGCTGACCTGGGTGGCGGTCAAGGGCATTGCGCAGACCAGGCTGGATGCGGCGGCGGCTGTGGAACAGGCTGTCCGCGCCCTTGACGATGTGTCCGGAGAAACAAATTTCCTCAAAACCCTTGCGCAAACGACCCTGAACAGGGTACAATAAGAATCATCACGATTTCCCGGCCTTGCGTGCAATGGAAAAGGAGCGATACGCTTGCACAACATCCTTGAGATATTTCAGAACAGGGTGCTCTGGTGCGCTGTGACGGCATGGTTCGTTGCGCAGGCGCTGAAGATCCCGACCTACTGGCTGGTGGAGAAGGAGCTGAACTGGAAGCGCTTCTTCGGCAGCGGCGGCATGCCCTCCTCCCATTCGGCCTTCGTCATTTCCCTGGCGATCATGGTAGGGCAGACGGAGGGCTATGGGGCGGCGGTTTTTGCCGTGGCGGTCGTGCTGGCGGCCATTGTGATGTACGATGCATCCGGCGTCCGCCATGAGACCGGCGTGCAGGGCCAGGTGCTCAATGAGATCCTCCGCAAGGTGTTTGTCGACGGACAGCCGATTACGGACGTGGAGCTCAAGGAGCTGGTCGGCCATACCAAGGTGGAGGTGGCAGGCGGCGTTATCGTCGGATTGCTGACTGCGCTGGGCTTTATCCTGCTTTGATTTTCTCAGCCGGAGGGCTGAAATAGGTGGCAAATATTTGATACAGGAGGACCTGCCAAAATGGATCGTTTTCTGGAAGAAGCCGTCAGCAAGCATAAGCGCGGCGCGGATGAGTTCATGTATTATGCCAGCTGGGTGCTGATGATCGCCTGTGCGCTGATGGGCTTTATGAGCCTGCAGATGCTGCCCGTTGCCATGGCGGAGGGGAGCATCGTCGGTGCGTTGATCCCGACGGTGGTGTTCATTGCCATTGCGGTGTACCTGTGGTTCAACCACGACAAGTTCCGCACGGAATATGAGTACACCTTCACCAATGGCTCCCTGGATTTTGCCATGGTGTTCAACAACAAGAAGCGCAAGTCCCTGGGCACGCTGAATGTAGCCAAGGTAGACGCCTTCGGCAAGGTGCAGAGCGGTTCCTTCCGCCGTCACACCAGCGGCAACAATATCAAGCATCTGCGCTGGTTCCTCAACCGGGATGCGGAATTGTACTACCTGGCCTTCTCCAAGGAAGGGCAGAAGAGCGTCATCGTCTTCGAGCCCAGCGAGGAGATGGTGGGCTACATCAAGCACTATCTGCCCTACGGCGCCCATCAGGAGAATTGATGATGCCGAACCGAAACATATATCTGGACAACAGCGCCACCACCCGTCCCTCGGATGCGGTGGTGTCTGCTATGCTCGGGGTGCTGCAGGAAAACTGGCATAACCCCAGCGCCCTGTATCAGCCGGCCATGCAGGTGGAGAAGCGCATGACCGCCGCCCGGGATATCATGCTCAAGGCGGCAGGCGCGGCGGGGCATACTTTGGTCTTCACCGCAGGCGGCACCGAGGCGGACAACATGGCCATCCTCGGCTATCTGCGCACGGTGAAAAAGCCCGGACGCGTGCTGCTCTTCAGCGTGGAGCATCCGGCGGTGCTGAACTGCGCGCAGGAGATCGAGCGCATGGGCCATCGGGTGGCGCATATCCCGGTGACAAGAACCGGCGTGTGCGACCTGGAAAAGCTGGAGGCCATGCTGGGGGAGGACGTCCACCTGATCACCATGATGCAGGTGAACAACGAGGTCGGCGCGATCCAGCCCATCGACGCGGTGGTAAAGCTCCGCGACCGGCTGTGCCCCAAGGCTGCCATCCATGTGGACGGCGTGCAGGGGTTCCTGCGGGTGCCCTTCCATTTCGGCAAATCCGGCGTGCAGTCCTATGCGTTTTCCGGCCACAAGCTCCATGCCAGCAAGGGCGTGGGCGGCCTGATCCTGCGCAAGGGCCACCGGATCGCACCCATCGTTTTCGGCGGCGGGCAGGAGGGAGACCTCCGCTCCGGCACGGAGAACGTGCCCGGCATCGTGGGCATGGGCGAAGCGGTGCGTACCTATCCGGCGGACGGCGCGGCCCATATGATGGCCCTCAAGCGCCGGCTGTGGGAGGGGCTTCAGGCGGCAGTGCCTGCGGCAAAGCTCAACGGCCCTGCACTGGATGATCCGGCCTGCGCGCCCCACATTCTCAATGTGACCCTCGCGCCGGTGCGCAGCCAGACGATGCTCTTTGCCCTGGAGGGCGAGGGCATTTACGTCAGCGCGGGCAGCGCCTGCGGAGCGCACAAGCAGAAGGTATCTTCCGTCCTGACGGCGATGGGCCTCTCCACAGCAGATGCGGACTGCGCGCTGCGCTTCTCCCTCTGTCCCGGGGTGACGGAGGCGGAAATCGACGAGACCGTGGCTGCGGTCAGGAAACATTACGATATGCTCAAGGCATATGTCAGAAGATAAGGAGTCATCCACATGCGTGAACTGCTGCTCGTCCGTTACGGCGAGATCTTCCTCAAGGGGCAGAACCGCCCCGTTTTCATGCGTGCGCTGGTCAAGCGCATCAAGCGCGCCGTGCAGGACCTGGGCGCGACGGTCTATCTCAATGACAGCCGCATCTTTGTGACCGATTATACCGATCAGGACGAGGCCATCCGTAAGGTGACCAAGGTGTTCGGCGTACACAGCGTGTGCCCGGCCATCGAAATGCCCAAGGAGGATTTTGAGGCTGTGGCGGCCCAGGCAGTCGCCATGATGGCGGAGCTGCGCGGCACCTTCAAGGTCACCGCCCGCCGCTCCGACAAGCGCTATCCGCTGGACAGCCCTGCCATCAACGGCCAGATTGGCCATCGGGTGCTGGTGGCGAACAAGAACCTCTCCGTGGACGTGAAGAACCCCGACCATGTGCTGAATGTGGAGATCCGCGACCATGCCTATCTGTATGTGAAGGTTGTGCCTGCGGTGGGCGGCATGCCGGTGGGTACCAACGGCCGCGCGACGCTCCTGCTTTCCGGCGGCATCGACAGCCCGGTGGCGGGCTGGATGATCGCCAAGCGCGGTGTGCACATCAGCGCAGTGCATTTCCACTCCTATCCCTACACCTCTGACCGCGCCAAGGAGAAGGTGCTGGATCTGGCCCGCATCCTCTCTGAGAGCTGCTGTGGCATCCGGGTGCACATTGTGCCCTTCACCAAGATCCAGATGGAAATCCACGAGAAGTGCCCCGATGAGTACACGACTCTCATCATGCGCCGCTTCATGATGCGCATTGCAGAGCGCGTGGCCCGCATCGAAAAGGCGGAGGCGCTCATCACCGGCGAATCCATCGGCCAGGTGGCGAGCCAGACCATGACGGCGCTGGGCACCACCGACATGGTGGTGGATATGCCCGTGTTCCGCCCGGTGATCGGCTTTGACAAGACGGAAATCATTGCCATTGCGGAGAAGATCGGCACCATGGAGACCTCCAGCTTGCCCTATGAGGACTGCTGCACGGTCTTCACGCCCCGCCATCCGGCGACCCACCCGCATCTGGATATCATCGAGGCCGCCGAGGCCAAGCTGGACATGGAAGCCCTCATCCAGGAGGCCATGGACGGCATCGAGATCGTCTGCTGCTGAGCCTGACGGCCTTCAGGGCAGCAGGCTGATCACGGCCATCAGCCCGGCGCCGGGCAAGCCCAGCGCACCTGTGATCATGACCGACAGGGGATTGATCCCCAGCTCGGGCAGGGGCAGCAGGTTCCAGACGCACAGTATCAGCAATCCAACCACCCCATGCCGCAGCCAGCGCGCATGGGGCTTTTTCGGATCATAACGAAGGGAAAACAGCGTCAGCGCCAGCGCGGTGAGGCAGAGCACGGCGATGGTTTGGAGCGTAGCGTGAAGCATTTGGAAGCACCTCCCGGGGCATAGGCAGCGCAATTCGTGAAAAATCTGACAAAAAAACAAGCGAGCGGGCGTGTTTTGGCCCGCCGGGCACTTGCCAACATCGGCAAAACGTGGTAATATATCAGAGTAGGCGTTTTTCTGGCGACCCGAAAAGGGCAAGGAGGGCAGGATGCAAAACGATTTCGTTCAGCTGATGCAGACCCTTGCGCCGGATCTGGCGGCAGAAATGGCTCAGCGTGCACTGGTGCTGGAGCGGATCGCTTCCATGGCGCCGGTGGGCAGGCGGCAGCTGGCTGCCCGGCTCCATCTGACGGAACGGGAGATCCGCGCCTGTGCCAACACCCTGAGGGAGTACGGCTTCATCAGCCTGGACCCCGCGGGCATGACGCTGACGGACAAGGCGCGGGAGATCCTGCCGGCGGTGCAGGCCTTCACCCGTGCGCTTCATGACCTGTCCGGCCTGGAGGAGGAGCTTGCCCGCAAGCTCAACGCAGACCGGGTCTGCATCGTCTCCGGCGATGCGGATGCAGATGCAAGCCTGATCGATGAGGTTGGCCGCGCGGCTGCCCATCGGGTGCGGGGCATGCTGCATTCCGGCTCGACCCTGGCGGTGGCAGGCGGCTCCACCATGGCGGCAACGGCAAGGGCCATGCACAGCCCCTCTCCGCTGCATGTGATGGTCGTACCGGCCCGCGGCGGCTGGGGCAGAGCGGTTCATACCCAGGCCAATACCCTGGCGGCGGAGATCGCCGGGCGGCTGGGCGGACATCACCGCCTCATTCATCTGCCGGACTACATGGACGAAGCGGCCAAGCAGGAAATGCTCCGCCTTCCGGACGTGCGCGAGGTGATGGAGCTGATCCAGCGGGCGGACGTGATTTTGCACGGCGTCGGCTGCGCGGAGGAGATGCTGGGGGAATCCAAGGTTTCTCCCTCCCAGGCACGGAAGCTGCTGGCAGAGGGCGCGGTGGGCGAGTCCTTCGGCGCATACTACAACAGGGAAGGCAAGTGCCTGCTGGAATCCTCCAGCGTGGGCGTTGACCTGGCCCGGCTGACCCCGCAGTGCCGGATGATCGCCGTCGCGGCGGGCAAGCACAAGGCGGAGGCCATCATCGCTGTGCTGCGGCACGATCGGCATGCCCTGCTCGTCACCGACGAAGGGGCGGCCCGCGAGATGCTCCGGCTGCTCAATTCATTCTGATTTGTACGCCCTCGGGCGCTCAAATATACACTGATTCACCATGAACATTTTGAAGGAGTGTGCATTCCAATGGCCAAGAAGACTCTTGACAACATTCAGGTTGCCGGCAAGCGCGTCCTGGTGCGCGTTGACTTCAACGTTCCCATGAAGGAAGGCAAGATCACCAACGACAAGCGTATCGTTGCTGCTCTGCCCACCATCAAGAAGCTGATCGCCGACGGCGGCAAGGTCATCCTGTGCAGCCATCTGGGCAAGCCGAAGAACGGCCCGGAAGAGAAGTTCTCCCTGGCGCCTGTGGCTGTCCGTCTGTCCGAGCTGCTGGGCCAGCCCGTTGTGTTCGCCAATGACGACAACGTCGTGGGCGAGAACGCCAAGGCTGCCGTTGCTGCCATGAAGGACGGCGACGTCGTGCTGCTGCAGAACACCCGCTTCCGCAAGGAAGAGACCAAGAACATCGAGACCTTCTCCAAGGAGCTGGCTTCTCTGGCGGACTGCTATGTGTCCGACGCCTTCGGCTCCTGCCACCGTGCGCACTGCTCCACCGCGGGCGTGACCGAGTTCCTGTCTCCCAACGTTGCCGGTTACCTGATCGGCAAGGAGCTGGCCGTGATGGGCAAGGCTCTGGAAAATGCTGAGCGTCCCTTCGTCGCCATCCTGGGCGGCGCCAAGATCGAGGACAAGCTGAACGTCATCAACAACCTGATCGAGAAGGTTGATACCCTGATCATCGGCGGCGGCATGGCTTTCACCTTCCTCAAGGCCAAGGGCTACGAAATCGGCAACTCTCTGCTGGACGAGACCAAGATCGACTACTGCAAGGACATGATGGCCAAGGCCGAAGCCAAGGGCGTCAAGCTGCTCCTGCCCATCGATACCGTGTGCGTGAACGAGTTCACCTTCGATCCCGCCTGCGAGACCTGGGTGTGCGACTCTGACAAGATCCCCGCTGACAAGGAAGGCTGCGACATCGGCCCCAAGTCCCAGGCGATGTTCGCCGAGGCTGTCAAGGCTGCCAAGACCGTCATCTGGAACGGCCCCATGGGCGTGTTCGAGAACCCCACCCTGGCCAAGGGCACCCTGGCTGTGGCGCAGGCCATGGCCGACTCCGAGGCTGTCACCATCATCGGCGGCGGCGACTCTGCGGCTGCTGTTGAGCAGATGGGCCTGGGCGACAAGATGACCCACATCTCCACCGGCGGCGGTGCCTCCCTGGAGTACCTGGAGGGCAAGGTTCTGCCCGGCGTTGCGGCGCTGGACGAGGCCTGATGGCCTGTCTCGTGAAAATTCTGCGGAATTTTCACGAATGGGGTTTTGCACTCCGTCACTGTCAGAGCTGTAAACAGCTCTGACGGCCGTTCCTCCGTGTAAGGAATGTTTTCGACGGAGTCGAAAACGCCCCGCGCCGCCGGGAAACCCGGCGGACACGATTGCAGTCAGAGGGCCTGCGGGCCCTCCGACACCTCCCCAAGGAGTTTACACCGTCCCCGTAAATCTTGCGGGGACGGCTTTTCCCTGCAAATAATGATATGAGGTGATTCCAATGCGCAAGCCCATCATTGCTGGCAACTGGAAGATGAACAAGACCCCTGCTGAGGCGGCTGCTCTGGTCAACGAGCTCAAGCCCCTGGTGGCTGACGCGCAGTGCGACGTGGTCGTCTGCGTGCCTGCTGTGGATATCGCTGCGGTGAAGGAAGCCGCTGCCGGCTCCAACATCAAGGTCGGTGCGCAGAACGTGCACTGGGCTGCTTCCGGCGCTTACACCGGCGAGCTGTCTGCGGACATGCTGGTTGCTGCGGGCGTTGAGTATGTGGTCATCGGCCACTCCGAGCGCCGTCAGTACTTCGGCGAAACCGACCGCACGGTCAACAAGCGCGTGCTGGCTGCCGTGGGCGCCGGCCTGAAGGCCATCCTGTGCGTGGGTGAGATGAAGGAAGTCCGTGAAGCCGGCGCTACCGACGGCCTGGTGGATTTCCAGACCATCATGGCGCTGAACGGCCTGACCGCCGAGCAGGTGGCCAACGAGGTCATCATTGCTTACGAGCCCGTGTGGGCCATCGGCACCGGCCTGACCGCTACCGATGAGCAGGCCAACGAGACCATCGGCGTGATCCGCAAGGCCATCGCCCGCACCTATGGTCAGGAGTGCGCCGACAAGGTGCGCATCCAGTACGGCGGCTCCATGAATCCCAAGAACGTCAAGGGCCTGATGGCTCAGCCCGAGATCGACGGCGGCCTGATTGGCGGCGCGTCCCTGAAGGCTGCGGACTTCTCTCTGGTCGTCAATTACGACAAGTAAGGGGGCTTCGCCCTTTTATCCGCCAGTGTGGGCGGTGCCGGAGTTGAACTCTGCGCCTGATATTGACGGATGCAAGGCTGCACTGGTGACGGTGCGGCCTTTTTGCATGCAGGAATTTCACTGCCCATGTCGAATGTATACCCTTCATCAACAGAAAGGAGGGGATCGGGATGATTCCTGCAAGGCTGAACCCTGGCGATGAGATCCGCGTGATCGCGCCGTCCCGCAGCTTGTCCGTCATCTGGCCAGCGATGTACGAAGCTGCGGTTGAATACTGGAAGGAACGCGGCCATCATGTGACCTTGGGCCGACGCAGCCGTGAGCTGGAAGACTTTATGTCGCCCAGCATCGACGCCAAGGTGGCTGACATCCATGAAGCCTTTGCAGACCCGAAGGTGAAGCTGGTCATCAGCTGCATCGGCGGTTTCAACTGCAACAGCATCCTGCCCCGACTGGATTATGATCTGATCGCAAGGAATCCCAAGCTCCTGTGCGGGTATTCCGATGTGACGGCGCTGCTCAATGCGGTGCATGCAAAAACAGGTCTGGTGACTTATCATGGGCCGCACTTCAGTACCTTTGGGCTGGATCGGGACAGGGATTACACCTGGCGAGCTTTCAATGACTGCCTGATGCAGTCCGCACCTGTTCAGCTGATGCCCTCAGATGTAGCGGGAGCATATACAGTGCTGCAGCCGGGCGTTTGTGAAGGTGCCGTCGTCGGCGGCAACCTGTGTACGCTGAATCTGCTGCAGGGGACGCCGTATATGCCGGATCTGCGAGGCAAGGTGCTGTTTCTGGAGGACGACAATATCATGGGTGATTACTTCTGCTTTGAGTTCGCCCGGAATCTGGCGTCGCTCTTGCAGTGCGAAGGTGCTCAGGAAGTCGCCGGCATCGTCTTTGGCCGCTTTGAGGAAAGCTGCGGCATGACGGCGGATGTGATGCGCCGTATTATCCGGGATGCTGTGCCGACAGATATTCCTGTGGTATTCGGTGCAGACTTCGGACATGTATTCCCGATGGTCACATTCCCCATCGGCGGGCGTGTCCGGGTGGAAGCAGGGGATCACGCAGAAATCACACTGCTGGCGCACTGAGAGGAGAACTGGTATGCTCATCCGCAATGCCCGCATTGAGGGCTACTCCGGCCCGGTGGATCTCCGCCTGATGCACGGCGCGGTGCAGGAGATCGGCGCAGCGCTCCAAAAAGGTTTGTACGAATCCGAGCTGGATCTGGCCGGGGATGCGCTGACGGTCTGTCCGCCGGACATGGCGCTTCCCAAACGTTACCGCCGCCGCTCAAGGGCAGGGGAGACTGCTCACATCATCCCGGGCACGCAGGAGCCGCTGCTGCGCTGGCGCGATGGGAAAATTGCCGGCTTCATCGACAGTCATTCCGCTGACTGAGCTGTTCACGGCAGGAATCCGCCGTGAGCCTGTAAACGGTTTCAGAAAATGCGAGTTTCCGCGTGAAAAAGCCGGAAATGGCATTGAATTTCCTGCTGAATGATGGTATAATTGTACGGAAATCAACCCGAAAGGATGGTATATCATATGAAGCAGTTCATCGTTGAAACCTCCGCCCGTCACGTGCATGTGTCCCAGGCTGATCTGGAGACCCTGTTCGGCGCCGGCTATCAGCTGACCCCCAAGAAGGATCTGTCCCAGCCCGGCCAGTACGCCTGCGCTGAGCGCGTGGACGTTGTCGGCCCCAAGAAGACCCTGACCGGCGTGTCCATCCTGGGCCCCGTCCGCAAGGAAACTCAGGTCGAAATCTCCCTGACCGACGCCCGTTCCATCGGTGTGGCTGCCCCCATCCGTGAGTCCGGCGACACCGCAAACTCCGGCGCCTGCAAGCTGGTTGGCCCCTGCGGCGAAGTGGAGCTGGCTCAGGGCGTGATCGCTGCCAAGCGTCACATCCACATGACCCCTGCCGACGCGGCCGAGATGGACGTGAAGGATAAGGATATCGTGTGCGTCAAGGTCGAGACCGATGGCCGCACCACCATCTTCGGCGACGTGGTTGTCCGCGTGAACGAGAACTTCGCGCTGGCCATGCACATCGACACCGATGAGAGCAATGCTGCTGCCTGCGGCCGTGCTCAGATGGGCGAGATCGTCAAGTAAGGAGAGGGATCGCGTCTGAGGACGCGACCAAAGGGCTTTCCGTCATCCAACATCGCTTGAAGCTTTGCCTTCGGCAACTCCCCACCGGGGAGCCGCTTCTGCACGATGCCCTTTGGAAACCTTCGGGGCCGATGTCTTTACCGGGCGAGATCGTCAAGTAAGGAGAGGGATCGCGTCTGAGGACGCGACCAAAGGGCTTTCCGATCGCCCTTTGGAAACCTTCGGGGCCGCTGTCTTTACTGGGCGAGATCGTCAAGTAAGGAGAGGGATCGCGTCTGAGGATGCGACCAAAGGGCTTTCCGATCGTTCTTTGGAAACCTTCGGGGCCGCTGTCTTAACTGCGCTTGATCGTCAAGGTTGATAACAACCCACCCCGGCGGGAATCTGCCGGGGCGGTTCCGTACAAATATCATAAAGGAGTGCAATCACCATGAAGGTTTTGATCGTCAATGCCGGTTCTTCTTCCCTGAAGTACCAGCTGGTGAACATGGACAATGAAGAGCTGATCGCCAAGGGCGGCGTGGAGCGCATCGGTCTGGCCGGCGCCAACCTGAAGCAGAAGGACGCCGAGGGCAAGGTTAACGCTGAGTATGTGCAGGATATCAAGGACCATGTTGTGGCCTGTGAGCTGATGCTGAAGGCCCTGCAAGAGTCCGGCGTGATCAAGTCCATGGACGAGATCGGCGCTGTGGGTCACCGTGTGCTGCACGGCGGCGAGGAATTCACCGCTTCCTGCATCATCACCGAGGAAGTCAAGGCGGCCATCCGCAAGTACATCCCCCTGGGCCCGCTGCACAATCCCGCCAACCTGATGGGTATTGAGGCCTGCGAGGCCGTTATGCCCACCACGCCCCAGGTGGCTGTGTTCGACACCGCTTTCCATCAGACCATGCCCCCCAAGGCCTTCATGTACGGCGTGCCCTACGAGTTCTACTCTGAGATGGGCGTGCGCCGCTATGGCTTCCACGGCACCTCCCACCGCTATGTTTCCAAGCGCGTGTGCGAGTTCCTGAACATCGATCCCGTGGGCAAGAAGATCGTCATCTGCCACCTGGGCAACGGCTCCTCCCTGTCCGCTGTGGTGGACGGCAAGTGCGTGGACACCTCCATGGGCCTGACGCCCCTTGAGGGCCTGCTGATGGGCACCCGCTGCGGCTCCTGCGATCCCGCGGTCGTGCAGTTCATCGCCAACAACAAGAACATGACCCCCGATCAGGTGCTGAATCTGATGAACAAGCAGTCCGGTCTGCTGGGCATCGCCGGCGAGGGCACCTCCGACATGCGCGATATCGACCGTCTGGCTGACGGCGGCCACGAGCGC
>JAFQIB010000093.1 GCA_017397765.1 Clostridia bacterium
CATCATGACCGCCACATTGTTTGCCAAGGAGTATATCCCCCGGCTGTTTTTGGATATTCACCAACCCGGCGGACCGGAAGCCCTCGCCATTTCTGTGGAGTATCTGACCATTCTGGCAGTCTGCCTTGTGATCCTGTATCTGATCCACATTTACAGAAATGCTCTGCAGGCCATGGAAATTTCCAGTTGGTCCATGCTCTCCGGTATCGCAGAATGTGTGTGCCGTGTGTTCATGGGCAAGGTAGTCTTTCTCTGGATGGGCAGCAATGCTCTGTTCCTGGCAGAACCCATCGCCTGGCTTGGTGCATTGCTGACGGTGATGATACCGTATTATATTTATCAGAAGAAAAAATTGAATTGACAAAGCACCCCCGGAGGTCGAGCGACTTCCGGGGGTACTTCTTCTGCATTATGCATATTAATCATCTTCAAGACTTTTCTGATCCAATACTTCGCTATCTACAAAACGAACACCACAATTATAGCATACCGTTCTCTTTGAAAGCTGTCTGGTAGAACAAAGTGGGCAAACAGTGTACTCCTGCGATCTGTCAACAATCACGCTTTCCTCGCCTGAAACAGATACATTTGTTTTTACATTATGAGGTGTATTGTCTGTTCTTTGTAAATCTTCTTTGGAGTTCATTTCTCCACTGTTTTTAAAGACATCGCTCAAATAGTACGGCTCACTCGGTTCCTCATAATCGTTATCCTTCAGTATTCCTTTGTTGTTCAGCATTCTCTTGCCGACTGCCCAGAAGACAGTTGTCCAAATCAAATAGGCAGCACCATCATTTGACCCAAACAAAAGAAACAAAACCAAGAAGATTGCATTAAAACCATAGCAAGCTCTTAAATACTTCTTTTTTGTAATATAGTTTTCCCTGAACAGAGCAATACCAACCGGGATTACGCAGTATATGAACATTGTTAAAAACAATGCCAGAGCAATCTGATCCTCATACATGATCATTTCTCCACCTTTCCTCATGTAGCTCAAACAGCTTAATAAAGAAAACTGCCACCTATACGGAATCCCACGGAAAGCAGTGCTTTCCGTGGGATTTATAATTATGTGTTCTCTTACTTCAGAGCCTGCTCGACTGCAACGGCCACGGCGACAGTCATGCCGACCATGGGGTTGTTGCCTGCGCCCAGGAAGCCCATCATTTCAACATGGGCGGGGACGGAGGAAGAGCCAGCGAACTGAGCATCACCGTGCATACGGCCCATGGTATCGGTCAGACCGTAGGAAGCGGGGCCTGCAGCCATGTTATCGGGATGCAGGGTACGGCCGGTGCCGCCGCCGGAAGCAACGGAGAAGTACTTCTTGCCCTGCTCGATGCACTCCTTCTTGTAAGTGCCGGCGACAGGATGCTGGAAGCGGGTGGGGTTGGTGGAGTTGCCGGTGATGGAGATGTCCGCGCCCTCGTGCCACATGATGGCAACGCCCTCGCGGACGTCGTCAGCGCCGTAGCAGTTGACCTTCGCGCGCTCACCGTCGGAGTACGCGGTCTTCTTCACAACAGTCAGCGCATGGTCTTCCTTCACGTCAGCAGACAGGTAGTCATACTTGGTCTCCACATAGGTGAAGCCGTTAATGCGGGAGATGATCATGGCAGCGTCCTTGCCCAGGCCGTTCAGGATGACGCGCAGGGGGTTCTTGCGAACCTTGTTGGCATTGCGGGCAATGCCGATGGCGCCTTCGGCAGCAGCGAAGGACTCGTGGCCAGCCAGGAAGGCGAAGCACTCAGTGGCTTCGTCCAGCAGCATGGCGCCCAGATTGCCGTGGCCCAGACCAACCTGACGCTGGTCGGCAACGGAGCCGGGGATGCAGAAGGCCTGCAGGGCTTCGCCGATGCACTTGGCGGCTTCCACAGCGGTGGTCACGCCCTTCTTCAGCGCGATGCCGGCGCCCAGCTCATAGGCCCACTTGGCATTCTCGAAGCAGATGGGCTGGATGCCTTCCACGATGGCGTAGGCGTCGATGCCCTTGGAGTTGTTGAAAGCCTTCAGGTCCTCCCAGGACTTGAAGCCGTACTTATCCAGAACCGGCTGCAGCTGAGGCATGCGGCCTTCGTAGTTTTCAAACAGAGCCATTTTCACATACCTCCTATCTTACTGATGACGGGGATCGATCCAGGCGACCGCGCCGTCTTCGGCCTTGAAGCGGCCGTAGGTGCCGATGTTCTTGGCATAAGCCTCGTTGGGCTCCATGCCCTTCTTGATGGCGTCCATCATCTTGCCCAGGGACAGGAACTGGTAGCCGCAGATCTGGTTGTCCTTGTCCAGAGCGATCTTGAGGACGTAGCCCTCGGCCATCTCCAGGTAACGGGGGCCCTTTTCCAGGGTGCCGTACATGGTGCCGACCTGGCTGCGCAGGCCCTTGCCCAGATCCTCCAGACCGGCGCCGACGCGCAGGCCGTCATCGGAGAAAGCGGACTGGGTGCGGCCGTACACGATCTGCAGGAACAGCTCGCGCATGGCGGTATTGATGGCGTCGCACACCAGGTCGGTGTTCAGCGCCTCCAGGATGGTCTTGCCGGGCAGGATCTCAGAGGCCATAGCGGCGGAGTGGGTCATGCCGGAGCAGCCGATGGTCTCGACCAGCGCTTCCTGGATGATGCCCTGCTTGACGTTCAGGGTCAGCTTGCAGGTGCCCTGCTGGGGAGCGCACCAGCCAATGCCGTGAGTCAGGCCGGAAATGTCCTTGATCTCCTTCGCCTGCACCCACTTGCCCTCTTCGGGGATGGGCGCGGGGCCGTGGTTGGGGCCCTTGGCGACACAGACCATTTCTTCAACTTCCTTGGTGTAAAGCATGGAATGGTTCCTCCTATCTCATGATAGTCGTGAATTGGGTTCTGTATACCCTCATACGCTATCAGTATAACACATTTTCCCCTTCTTGTGTAGGGGTTTTTTTTACGGGGAATAAAAATTTGTTGGAGAATTGTCAATCTGCGCCGCAGCCTTGCGCCAAAGACTGTTCCCTTGCGCCCTTTGACGCGTCGATTTCCCGCCATTCTCCCTGCAGGCGGACGGTGTTCCACACATGCAGCTGCCGTTTGCCCCAGCCGCAGCAGACGCTGCATTCAATCCCGCACAGCCCGCACAGCAGATACAGCAGATCGGCAAAGCCCTGGCAGTTCGCCCGTCCGTCCGCCAGCACGTCCGCCGCGCCCACCAGGCGCTCATAGCCCTTCCTGCCCGGGGCGGTATGCGCATAGCGAACATGCCCACAGATCCAGGCATAGAGATAGCTGAACCTTGCTTCTTCCTGGTCGATTTGCATCGCCGCAGCCGCAATTTCCGTTGCTGCAGCCAGTCCGGCCTGCTCCGATGCATCCAGCAGGAGGTTGCCGCCTGCTTGCCGGGCTTCAAGCATTCGCACGCCCTGGCGGTAGGTAAGCTGCGCCGTAAGGAGGATTCCCCTGCCCCGGCTGCGGAGTATGCGCGGCCGGATTCCCTGCGCCAGAGGCAGCCCGGTCACAAGCGCTGTCGCAATGGCATTATCATTCAGCTGTGCAGACAGCCTCGCCGACAGCTCGCAGCGCACGTCCCGCTCGCGGCTTTCCTGGACCCGCTTCAAATATGCATACAGTTCATCCATGCTGGATATTGGCATGCACAGCCTCCCTTCTCCGACATGAACAAAGGATCTGCGCCCGGCAGATCCCTTGTCACCATTCAGCCCTGTCACCTTTCGATCAGCTCCATATCGGTGAAGGGTGACTTATCCTCAAAGGGGAATTTGATGTGCCAGATCGCCCGCAGCGCGTCCATCTGCCGCAGCAGCATCAGCGTCTGCTGATGGGGCATCTCAACAGGCTCCAGGTTGCCCGCCTGCAGATCACGCAAACAGGCCTCCACCTCGTATTCATAGCCGGTAATCTGTGCAGGCACGTCGATCCGCCGGATGGGATGCACCCGGTCATCCTTGTCAAAAATCTCGATCCAGCCCGGATTGTTGACATTGTCCACCGTCAGATAGCCCTTGGTGCCGTAGATCACGCAGCGGCGGTCGGAATTGAAGGCCGTCGAGGCCATCAGCTGGGCCATCTTGCCGTCCCGATATTTGATGGTGATGGTTTCCGTGCGGTCGACGCCCGTTTCCATCAGCTCCACCGTGCTGTTGATGCGCACGATATCGTCGCCGAACACCATGGAGGCGAAGTTCAGCACATAGATGCCCAGATCCAGCAGCGCGCCGCCGGCCAGGGCCGGGTCCATGATGCGCTCCTTATGCTCAATGGCATAGCACAGATTGGAATAGAGCATCCGCGGCTCGCCGATGACGCCCTCTGCCAGCAGCTCGTTGATGATCCATCGGGAGGGCATATACCGGGGCCAGAGGGCCTCTGCCACATACACACCCTGCTCCCGGGCCAGATGGAGCACCTCCTCCGCCTGATGCTGGTTGGGGGTGAAGGCCTTCTCGCACAGCACGGCCTTGCCGTAGCGGATGCACAGCTTCATCTGCTCCGCATGGTGGGAATGGGGCGTTGCAATATAGACAAGATCGACCTTTGGATCAGCCAGCATGGCCTCATAAGACCCATAAGCCTTTTCGACCCCTTCCTCCCGGGCAAAGGCGTCGGCCTTTTCCTGACTGCGCGACGCGATGGCATACAGCTCCACCGGGCGGCCATTCGCCTTCATTCCGCGGATCGTCTGGCACATGGAGCGGGCAATGGCCCCCGCGCCGATGATGGCAACATTCATACCCTTCAGCATAGCAAACAAGCCTCCTTATTGGATCGGACGCAATGGTTTTCCTCATTGTACCACCTTCCGACCCTTTGCGTCAACCAACAAAAAACCTCACCGCGATTGCGATGAGGCTTTGCGTGATCCCGGCAGGACTCGAACCTGCGACCTTTTGATTCGTAGTCAAACACTCTATCCAGCTGAGCTACGAGACCATAGGATGTCAGGGAGACGGCAGGTCAGGTCTTGAACCTTGTAAAGAAGTGATCCCGGCAGGACTCGAACCTGCGACCTTTTGATTCGTAGTCAAACACTCTATCCAGCTGAGCTACGAGACCACATCGCCGCCATGCTTTGCAGCATTCCCTGACAGCTATAACATGATAGCACCGGGTGAGGGATTTGTCAAGCATCTTTTTGATATTTTTTTAGAAAATTTCATAGCAAAACCGGCTGACCGTCAGGCCAGCCGGTTATACTCACAGCGGCTTCTCCGCCTTTGGGTACACACCCAGCAGGCGCAGCGCGCAGGTATAGGGCCTTGCAGCAGCCATGGCCCGGGAGAGATGGGCCGCATCCATCGCGCCCTCAAAATCCGCAGAGAAAAAATACTGGAAGGGCGTATCCGGCAGCGGACGGGATTCGATGCGTGTCATGTTCAGCCCGCTGTCCGCAAAGGAGGACAGCACTTTCACCAGCGCGCCGACCTCGTTGTTGACGCGGAAGGTCACCGTTGCCTTGGAGGGCTCCGCCAGCGGGATCGCGCTCATGGACAGGATGAAGAACCGGGTCGTGTTGGCTGCGCTGGTCTGGATATTCTCTACCAGCGGCACCAGGCCGTATTCCTTTGCCGCCTCCATGGAGGCAATGGCTGCACGGGTCACATCCCCCACTGCCGCCACCTCCCGGGCGGAAATGGCCGTGTTGGCCGAGGGGACGATCTGCACATCCCTCAGCGTCTGCAGGAATGCATCGCACTGGGCAATCGCCTGCGGATGGCTGGCAATATGACGGATATCTTCCAGCTTTGCGCCGGGCAGCCCCAGCAGATGATGCCGCACGGCCTTCATGGTTTCGCCCACGATCTGCAGCGGCAGCTTCTCCAGCAGCGAATAGGTCGGCAGCACGGCTCCGGCAAAGGAGTTCTCCACCGGCAGCAGCGCATAATCCGCCTGCCCCTCCACCACGGCCTTCGCTGCCTCCGGGAAGGTTTCATAGGCCACGCAGGTTTCACCCGGGAAGGCCTGCTGGGCCGCACCGTGGGAAAAGCTGCCCGCCGTCCCCGGATAGGCAATCACATAAGGCATCCCTGTCGCTCCTTCCACATATCAAGCACTGCAATCGCCGTGATCGCCTCGATCACCGGCACCGCCCGGGGCAGGATGCAGGGATCATGGCGTCCGTGGATCTCCAGCTCCGCCTGCTCCCCCACTTTCAGGGAGACTGTCTGCTGCTTCTGCGCAATGGAGGGTGTCGGGCGGACGGCACAGCGGAAGATTACCGGCATCCCGTTGGTGATGCCGCCGTTCACACCGCCCGCATGGTTGGTCGTCGTCACGATTTTGCCGTCCTTCATGGCAAAGGGATCGTTGGCCTGGCTGCCGCGCATGGCAGCAAACCCGAAGCCTGCGCCGAACTCGACGCCCTTGACTGCGGGCACGGAGAACAGCAGATGGCTGATCTGGCTCTCCACGCTGTCAAAGAAGGGGGCGCCCAGGCCTGCCGGCAGACCGGTCACCATACACTCGATCACGCCGCCGATGGAATCCGCAGCTTCTCTGGCATCCAGAGCTTCCGCCTCCATCTGCTGATCCAGGCCCTCCGTCAGCACGGGCAGATGCATGGATTTCAAATACGCATAGTCAGCCTCCGGATCTGCGGTCATGAAGGAGGCGTCCTTCACCGTCCCCAGCTGCTGGATGTGGCAGGCGATCTTCACGCCCTGCGTCTCCAGCCACTGGCTGCACAGCGCACCCGCTGCCACGATGGAGGCCGTCAGCCGCCCGGAAAAGGAGCCGCCGCCCCGCCAGTCCTCAAAGCCAAAGTAGCGCACATGACCGGTATAATCCGCATGCCCCGGCCGGATGAGATCCACGCCGTCCCCGTAATCCCGGCTGCGCTGATTGGTGTTGCGGATCAGGATACAGATGGGCTGACCGGTGGTTCGTCCATTGAGCACACCGGTGAGGAATTCCGGGGCGTCCGCTTCCTTGCGGGCGGTGGTCAAAAGGCTCTGACCGGGGGCACGGCGGGCCATTTCGGCCATCAAGCGCGCCATATCAATCTCCATGCCCGCAGGAAAGCCATCCACGATCACGCCGATCGCCTCTGCATGGCTCTGCCCGAAGATGGACAGCTTCAGCTGCTGCCCATAGGTGCTGCTCATTCAGCCTTTCCTCCAAGTTCTCTGTACACGTTCACAAATTCAGGCCAGGACTTATTCAGCGCCTGCACGCCGGTGACGACCACAGGCTCCTTCGCAACGCTTGCCGCCGCCGCGCCCAGCATGACCATGCGGTGATCGTTATAATCCGGAAGCGTCACGCCGCCCCGGAGCCGCTCCACGCCCTGAATGACGATGGTATCGCCGACCGCCTTCGCATTTCCGCCCAGAAGGTTCAGCACCTCCACCGTGGCCGCCAGACGGTCGCATTCCTTCAGCCGGAGCCTGCCGCAGCCGGTGAGCCGGCTCTCCCCTGCTGCCAGCTGGCAGGTCAGGGCCAGGATGGGCGCGATATCCGGACAGTCGGACATATCCAGCACTGCGCCGGTCAGCTTGTCCGCACAGACCTTCACGCCGTCTTCATTTTCAACGACCTTTGCGCCCAGCGCCGCCAGGTGCTCCAGCACCATCCGGTCCCCCTGGGTGGTCTTCCTTTCCAGATGGGTGATGGTCAGATCATGCCCCAGCGCGCCTGCGCAGGCAAACACGGCCGCCTGGGAATAGTCCCCCGCCAGCACGCCGGATTTCGCCTGATACTGCTGATTGCCGGGAATGCGCCAGGAGAAGGGCGCAAGCTCCTCCAGCACGATGCCGCTGCCCGTCAGCGCTTCCACCGTCATGCGGATATAGCCCGCGCTTTCCACTGGCGGCTGCACCGTCAGCGTGGAATCCTCCTGCAGCAGGGGCAGCGCGAACATCAGCCCCGACACGAACTGACTGGACACATTGCCCGGCATCACATAATGCCCGGCCTCCAGCTTGCCCTGAACGGTCAGCTCCGCCGCGCCGTCACAGCCCACGCCCATGCGCCACCGTACGCCGCGGGGCACAAACAGATCCCGGTATACATCCATGGGCCGCTGTCCCAGCCGTCCATGCATGCGGAACACGCCGCCGCCTGCCATTGCCAGGGCAATGGGCACAAAAAAACGCAGCGTGGAGCCGCTTTCGCCGCAGTCCAGCACCGGGAGGCGGTTGATTTTTTTTGCATACCCTGTCACAGTCAGACAGTCCGCCTCTCTGTGAAGCTTTGCGCCCAGCGCCTTCAGGCAGCGGGCCGTTGCCGCCATATCTTCAGAATCCATAAAGCCGCTCAGGGTCGTTGTCCCGCAGGTCAGGCCCGCGCAGATCATTCTGCGGTGTGCCTCGGATTTGGAGGCAGGGGCAGCGACCGTCCCCTTCAGCGGCGCAGAAAAAAACGTCATTTCCACCATGGATGACTTGCTCCTTTACATTTTGTCTTCCGGTATCTCATGATAGCATGAATCTCCCCCATTGTGTTGTTTTCGTTCTGTATTTCACCCGGCCTGTACATCAAAAATACAAAAGACAGCTGACACATTGCTGTATCAGCCGTCAAAACAGTTATGAATTACCCGCGGGCCGCAAAACCGACCTTCTTCTGCACCTTGCGCAGGGTCTTGTTGGCCAGATAGGTCGCCGTCTTGGCATTCTCGTCCAGCACGCCCTGCAGATAGCCCTTGTCGGCGATCAGGCGCTTGAACTCTGCCTGCAGGGGCTCCAGCGCCGCAATGACGCAGTCCGCCGTGCGGGTCTTCAACGCGCCGTAGCCCTGACCCTGCATTTCGGCAGCAATGGCGTTCACATCGCCCGCGCCCAGGGCGGACATGATGCTCAGCAGATTGGACACGCCGGGCTTGTTCTCCGGATCGAAGCGGATCTCGCCGTCGGAGTCCGTCACTGCGCGCTTGATCTTGCGGCGGATGGTGTCGGGATCATCCAGCAGGGCGACAAAGGTATCCTCGGGATCGGACTTGGACATCTTGCGGGTGGGCTCCTGCAGGCTCATGATGCGCGCGCCGACCTTGGGGATGTAGCCCTCGGGGATGGCAAACACATCGCCGTATATGCCGTTGAAGCGCTGGGCGATATCGCGGCAGATCTCCAGGTGCTGCTTCTGGTCGTGGCCCACAGGCACCAGATTGGTCTGGTACAGCAGGATATCCGCCGCCATCAGCACAGGATAGGTAAACAAGCCCACGTTGATGTTGTCCGCATGCTTGGCGGACTTGTCCTTGAACTGGGTCATGCGCTGCATTTCACCCATATAGGTGAAGCAGTTGAGAATCCATGCCAGCTCTGCATGGCCGGACACATGGCTCTGGCAGTAGATCAGGCTCTTTTTGGGGTCGATGCCGCTGGCGATGTAGATCGCAGCCAGCTCCAGGCAGCGGCGGCGCAGCTCCGCAGGATTCTGGCGGACGGTGATGGCATGCATGTCCACGATGGAGTAGATGCAGTCATAGTCGTCCTGCAGCTTGGAGAAGTTCTTCAGCGCGCCGATGTAGTTGCCCAGCGTCAGCGTGCCGGAGGGCTGGATGCCGGAGAAAATGATCGGCTTCTTCTCGGGTTTGATGATGGTCTCAGACATAAGGGAACCTCCTTCAATTTGACTGACCGCAGACCGGGGACGCCCTCTGTCAGCATCTATTGATGAAATAAAAAACAGCCCCTGTCCCTCCGTTGGGGACAGATGACTGCGGTGCCACCCCACTTGCACGGGCAACCCCGTACCTCTTTGTTCCGGTAACGGCGGAAGCCGTCGCAGGATACGCAGGCCTGTCAGCCCTTCCCCCGCGCCCTCGAAGCCCCAATGTCCTCGCCGTCCGCCGCCGGACTTCCACTGTCTCCGGCTCGCTGGGGGTGACCTGACGATTCCGCTGCTTCTCATCGGTTTCATATATCATACCATGTCCTGCGCATTTTCGCAAGTATTTATTCTGTTTCTCATGCGCCGCCGGTGCAGTGACGCTGTTCCTTCAATTTGCTCCTGCTAAACACATTTTCCCTGTTTTTTGCAGCTTTTGCGCCGCCCGCCCCCGGCTTTCGACAAAAAACAACGTGAATACATTGACAAATCCCCAAAAACTATTGACAGCAGACGCATGATATGATTTAATATCATCGGCTCCCGGGTTTAGTTTTGCTAAACTTCGGGACACAATATTGCCTTTACGAGTGAAACAAGGAAGGGGGCCGCGGCATTGGATATCGGTGAGAAGCTCCGTCAGCTGCGTTTGCAGCGCGGACTGACCCAGGAAGATATGGCTGACCGGTGCGAATTGTCAAAGGGCTTCATCTCCCAGGTGGAGCGCAACCTGGCGTCGCCCTCCATCGCCACGCTGACGGATATGCTGGAGTGCCTTGGCTCTTCCCTGAGCCATTTCTTCTCCGAGGACAAGAACGAGAAGATCGTCTTTGCCCCCCAGGACATGTTCGTCAAGGAGGACGAGGAGCTCCTGCGCGGCACAACGACCTGGCTTGTGCCCAACGCGCAGAAGAACTCGATGGAGCCCATCCTCGTGGAGATCGGCGAGGGCGGCGAAACCTATCCTCTGCCCCCGCACGAGGGCGAGGAGTTCGGCTACGTCCTCCAGGGCGCCATCTACCTGGTCACCGGCGAAAAGAAGACCCGTGTGCGCGCCGGCTGCAGCTTCTGCATTCACCCCCGCGAGACCCACTGCCTCATGAACGCCGGCAGAACAAAAGCCCGCGTCCTCTGGGTCTCCAACCCGCCCACCTTTTAATTCCGCATTCCGAATTCCGCATTCCGAATTAATATAAGGGAGATCGCCTGCTATGAATAACGACCAGCTCAACGCGCGCATCCAGAAAGCCCGCGAAAAGGATCACCTGATCGATCTGATCGGTATTTCCAAGGAATACGACGGCGTGAAGGTCCTCAAGGACATCAACCTGTACATCCGCAAGAAGGAGTTTGTGACCCTGCTGGGCCCCTCCGGCTGCGGCAAGACCACGACGCTGCGCATCATCGGCGGCTTTGAAACGCCCACCGACGGCGCACTGCTCTTCGAGGGCCAGGAGATCTCCGATCTGCCGCCCTACAAGCGCCGCGTCAACACCGTTTTCCAGAAATACGCGCTCTTCCCGCATCTGAATGTGTATGACAACATCGCCTTTGGCCTGAAGCTGAAGAAGATGCCCAAGAAGATGATCGATGAAAAGGTGCGCCAGATGCTGGAGCTGGTCAATCTTCGCGGCTATGAGAAGCGCCACGTCGAGGCGCTCTCCGGCGGCCAGCAGCAGCGCGTGGCCATTGCCCGCAGCCTGGTCAACGAACCAGAGGTGCTCCTGCTGGACGAGCCCCTGGGCGCGCTGGACCTCAAGCTCCGCAAGGACATGCAGCTGGAGCTGAAGTCCATGCAGCAGCGCCTGGGCATCACCTTTATCTACGTCACCCACGATCAGGAGGAAGCCCTGACCATGTCCGACACCATCGTGGTCATGAAGGACGGCACCATCCAGCAGATCGGCGATCCCAAGTCCATTTACGACGAGCCTGCCAACGCCTTCGTTGCGGACTTCATCGGCGAATCCAACATCCTGCGCGGCACGATGGTCAAGGATGAGCTGGTGGAATTTGCCGGCGCCACCTTCCCCTGCGTGGACTTCGGCTTCGGCGAGAATGCGCCGGTGGACGTGGTCATCCGCCCCGAGGACATCATGCTGGTGGGCGAGGACGTGGGCCAGATCGTCGGCGTGATCAAGTCCGTGCTGTTCAAGGGCGTGCATTATGAGATGATGATCGACACCGGCGCCTACACCTTCAAGGTGCATTCCACCACCATGCAGCCCCAGGGCAGCAAGGTCGGCCTGAATATCGTCCCCTTCAACATCCATATCATGAAGCCGATGCAGGAGGAGGAATAACGATGCGAGCCAACCTGTCCCTCCCCTGGTGGGCGTGGGCGGCCATGGGCGCGGGCCTCGTCGTGTTTGCGGTGATGATCGGCTTGACGGTCAAGCGCAACCGCGGCGTACACCGTTCGCTCTTTGCCTCCCCCTACACCCTGTGGATGATCGTTTTCACCGTCATCCCGGTGATCCTGATCGGCTACTATGCCTTCACCAACGCCAGCGGCGCATTCACGCTGGACAACTTCAAGAACTTCTGGGATTCCAATTACGAATCCAACAAGGTCATCCTGGACGTCATGGGCGAGGAAGGCGCAGCCTACATCACCCGCGGCACGGTCAATGTGGATACGCTGGTGTACTCCCTGTGGATGGCCTTCAAGTGTACGGTCATCTGCCTGCTGCTGGGCTATCCCGCCGCGCTGTTCATGGCGGACCGCAACATGAAGCTCGGCGCTACGCTGGTCGTGCTCTTCATCATCCCCATGTGGATGAACTTCCTCCTGCGCACCATCGCCTGGATGAGCCTGCTGGAGGATTCCGGCCTGATCAACACCTTCCTGAAGTGGCTGGGCTTTGAAGGCGTGCAGCTGATGTACAACTCCGAAGCCGTGCTGCTGGGCATGGTCTACAACTTCCTGCCCTTCATGGTCTTCCCCATCTACACGGTGCTTTCCAAGATGGACTTCCGCCTGACGGAGGCCGCCGCCGACCTGGGCTGCAACAGCCTGCAGACCCTGGTGAAGGTGACGCTGCCCCTGTCCCTGCCCGGCGTGATCTCCGGCATCACGATGGTGTTCATGCCCTCCGTCACCACCTTCTTCATTCCCCGCGTCCTGGGCGGCGGCAACACCATGATGTTCGGCGACCTGATCGAATCCAAGTTCCTCACCGAGGGCAACTGGAACGTGGGCTCCGCCCTGTCGCTGATCATGATGCTCCTGATCCTGCTGAGCCTGTCCATCCTGCGCAAGGTTGACCCCAACGGCGAAGGAGGTGGCATCGCATGATCAAATGGCTGAAGAAATGCTACCTCGGCCTGGTGCTGGTGTTCCTGTATGTGCCGATCCTGGTGCTGATCGTGCAGAGCTTCAACGCCGGCAAGTCCCGCGCCAAGTGGGAGGGCTTCTCCTTCCGCTGGTACACGGAGCTGTTCCAGGATGAACGCACCCTCAACGCGCTGTTTGTGACGCTGTCCATCGCAGTGGTGGCCATGATCGTCTCCACCATCCTCGGTACGCTGGCCGCCATCGGCATCCATGCCATGAAGAAACGGCCCCAGGCCCTGATGATGACGCTGACCAACCTGCCCAACACCATGCCCGACATCGTGACCGGTATCTCCCTGATGCTGCTGTTCATCTTCACCAAGGTGGAGCGCGGCTATGTGACGATGCTGCTGGCGCACATCACCTTCGATACGCCCTATGTGATCCTCTCCGTGCTGCCCAAGCTCAAACAGATGAACCGGCACACCTACGAGGCAGCCATGGACCTGGGGGCAACGCCCGGCTATGCGCTGTTCCACGTTATCATCCCCCAGTGCAAGCAGGGCATCATCACCGGCGCCATGCTGGCCTTCACCCTCTCGCTGGACGATTTCACCATCAGCTACTTCACCACCTCGCCGCTGGTGCAGAACCTCTCCACGCTGATCTACTCCTCCGCGCGCAAGGGCATTGATCCTTCCCTGAACGCCCTGTCCGCGCTGATGTTCGTGGCGCTGCTGATCCTGCTGCTGATCGTCAACCGCCGCACGGCAAACAACGACTGATTCTCCTTCCCCGCACGCAGAGGCCGGTCAACCGTTGCCGGACCTTTTCGGATGATTCATCCCCTACACATTTTGTTCAGGAGGTCTATCACCATGAAAAAGCTGATTTCTGTTTTCCTGCTGCTGGCGCTGCTGCTCAGCGCGCTGCCCGCCTCTGCTGAAGGCGTGGTGAACGTCTACAACTGGGAGGACTACATTGACCCCGCCGTCATCACCCTGTTTGAGCAGGAAACCGGCATCAAAGTCAACTACATGTGCTTCACCACCGTGGAGGACATGATCGTGCAGGTGGAAGCCAATCCCGGCGCCTTCGACGTCTGCTTCCCCTCCGACTACATCATCGAGCGCATGATCCGCAACGACATGCTGGCGGAGATCAACTTCGACAACATTCCCGGCGCTGCCCAGACCATCGATTACCTCCGTACGCCGGACTACGATCCGGAGGAAAAGTTCTCCGTGCCTTACATGTGGGGCACCGTGGGCGTGCTGTACAACAAGGAGCTGATCGGCGAGCCCGCCAAGTCCTGGGCCACCCTGTGGGACAAGCAGTACCAGAACAACGTCATCATGCTGGACTCCTTCCGCGATTCCATGGGCGCTACCCTGAAGTCCCTGGGCTACAGCATGAACACCCATGAGATCCCCGCCATCATGGCCGCCAAGAACAAGCTGATCGAGCAGAAGAAGAGCGGTGTGGTGAAGGCCTACCAGGTGGATGAAACCAAGGACAAGATGGTTGCCGGCGAGGCCGCCCTGGCGCTGATGTGGTCCGGCGATGCGATGTACGCCATCGACCTAAATGAGAACCTGGACTACTTCGTCCCCGAAGAGGGCTCCAACGTGTGGGTCGACTGCGCGGTGATTCCCAAGACTGCCAAGAACAAGGAGAACGCGGAGAAGTTCATCGACTTCCTCTGCCGCCCCGAGATCGCCGTGATGAACGTGGAATACATTTGCTACTCCACCCCCAACAAGGGCGCGATTGATCTGCTGGGCGAGGACTACACTGGCAATCACGTCCAGAACCCCGACACCGCCGTGCTGGAGAAGTGCGAGTTCTTACACGACATTGAGGAGAAGTTCCTGAGCATCTACGAAGCCATGTGGATGGAAGTCAAGAATACGAAGTAACATGATTGAGCCGCTGCGAAAATCGCAGCGGCTCTGTTATCTTAAAGAGGTATTCCATTCTTTTTCTTATAAAACACTTCGCCACCAAAGTATTGTTCGTCAAAATCACTCGCAGCAATCACAGCTTTTTTGTAGTCCTTTATGGAAGAAATCCAAAGAACAGGTAAACCAATCGCAGCAATGGGCAACAGCAATGCCCAGGCTCCGACCATATCGCCTATTGGGGGTACTATGATCAAACTGATCGGTAAAAGAATCGGAGATATCCCAGCACGCTTTTTCCTTTTTCCATGTTCGGCAATATAGCGATTCACATCCGAATTGATTTCTTTCTTCAAATCAGAAAAAGCATTATCCTGCTTTTTGTTGCCGAATTTTATTTCTTTCTGTATTTGTTTGTACTTACTCTCCCATCGCTTATAGGCTGCAGAGCCAATATCACCATACTTTTCATGCAAATCCATATAACGTTTTTCCTCCATTAGTTTCGAGCAATCCATTCATCAACATCAAAATCATTAAAATCATCAGAATTCGATCTTGACTGCTTCTTCTTGTTTCCTTTCCAAATACAGATAGCAACAGCAACGCAAACTATCAACAGTATTTCAAAATCAAATCTCACTTATTGTACTCCTTCTGTAACAAAGCCCATTCTTCCAGTGTCACAGGAGAACAATACCGCCTGTTGGCATCAACAAAACCTCGGCAGCCATACGTGTTTTGATCCGCCTTCTCATACCGGCGCGAATAGGGACACCAGCGTTCACCGTATCTGTTTTCATCCCGTGATCCTCGCCACAATGCACATTCACCGCAGTAATCCGCCATTTTTCTTCCCCCTTTTTCTCTATACATCATTTGATGTATTTTTACACTCATGATACATCATTTGTGGTATTTTGTCAATGATAAATTTGGAAGGGGGGGCATGCCGATGTATTATCGCCGTCTGCGCGATCTTCGCGAAGATCACGACTTAACGCAGGATGAACTCATCGCCAAGCTCGGCATGCACAAAACCACCTACACCAACTACGAGCAGGGCAAGCGGGAAATCCCCTTCGCGCTGGTTATCCGCCTTGCACAGCTCTACAATGTCTCCATCGATTATATCGCCGAGCTGGCTGACACCCCCGCCCCGCTTCATGATACAAACATTTATTGCAAGTAAATTGCCGCCTGATCCCAATGAATAAGGATCAAGCGGCTGTTTTGTTTTACACAGAAAAGAGAGCGCCCTTTCAGACGCTCCCCTGTTGTTGGTTCCATTAAATCCGGATGATGCCCTCGAAGTCCATCACCGCGTCGCCGGTCATCCAGACCTGGCCGTCTGCCTGGTAACGAACCACCAGCGTGCCGCCGGGCAGCGCCACGTCGATGTCCGCATCCCGCTTGCACAGGCCGTTCTCGACCGCTGCAACCGCCACAGCGCAGGCGCCGGTGCCGCAGGCCTGGGTCTCCCCGATGCCGCGCTCCCACACGCGCATGACGATGCTGTTGCCGTCCATGATCTGGGCGAAGGACACATTCACGCGGGCCGGGAACAGCGCATCCTGCTCGATCATCGGGCCCACCTGCTGGAGGTTCACCGCGTTCACGTCATCCACAAACATCACCACATGGGGATTGCCCATGGACACGCAGGAGATCTCCCGCATCGCGCCGCCAAGGTACACGCGGCGCTTCATCACCTTGTCGCCGTCCAGCTTGACGGGAACGTCCGCCGGGGCAAAGGCCGGACGGCCCATGTCCACCAGCACGGAGAACACCTGATCCTCGCGGATGAAGAGCTTGGCCGCCTTCACGCCGCTGCCGGTCTCAATGCGCATCTCTTCCTTGCGCACGCGGCCGGTCTCATACAGATACTTGCACACGCAGCGCAGCGCATTGCCCGCCACGGAGCCCTCGGTGCCGTCCGCATTGAACATGCGCATCTTCGCATCCGCCCGCATGGAGGGCATGATGAGGACAATGCCGTCCGCACCGACGCTGCTGCGGCGGTTGGACAGGCGGACTGCCAGGGATTCGGGGCTCTCCACCTGCTGCTCGAAGCAGTCGAAGTAGAGGTAATCGTTGCCGGTGCCGCGCATCTTGACGAAGGAGAGCTTCTTGGGCTCCTTGCGCATGTTGTTGATGTCCACCAGCTCCACATTGCCCTGGTTGTAACGGCTGGTCAGCGCGTTGGCAAGGGCATTGGCGGTGTCCAGAGAGGTGAAGAGCGGAATGCCGCGTTCCACCGCCTTGCGGCGCAGCTTCACGGATTCACGCAGGGGATCACGGCCCTTGACGGAGGTGGAGATCACATACTGCACCTGGCCCATGGTGAGCATCTGCTCCATGGACTCGTGCTTGACCACGGCGGAATACACGCCGTGCTGCAGGAGGGTCTGGGCCGTGCCGGTGGTGGCGAAGATGTTGAAGCCCAGCTCCTGGAACTTGCGGGCCACGCCCACGGCCTCGACCTTATCCTTTTCGCGGACAGAGATCAGCACGCCGCCGCCCTGACGCATCTTGTAGCCCGCAGCGACCAGACCCTTGTAGATGGCCTCCTGCAGGTTGGTGCCAAGACCCAGCACCTCGCCGGTGGACTTCATCTCCGGGCCGAGGTGGGTATCCACGTCTGCCAGCTTCTCAAAGGAGAAGCAGGGCACCTTGACCGCGAAGTAGGGGCTCTGGCGGTACAGACCCGTGCCGTAGCCCATGTCCTTGATCTTCTCGCCCAGCATTGCGCGGACCGCCAGATCAACCATGGGCACGCCGGTCACCTTGCTGATGTAGGGCACGGTGCGGCTGGCGCGGGGATTCGCCTCAATGACGTACACCTCGTTGTGATAGACGATGTACTGGATATTGATCAGACCCAGCGTACCCAGCTCCAGGGCGATCTGCCGGGTGACCTCCACCAGACGCTGATACATCGCGCCGGTCAGGTTCCAGGCAGGATAGACCGCAATGGAGTCACCGGAGTGGACGCCGGAGGACTCGATGTGCTCCATGATACCGGGGATCAGCACATCCTCGCCGTCGCAGATGGCGTCGGCCTCCGCCTCGATGCCCTTGAGGTACTGGTCGATCAGGATGGGATTCTCGATGCCCTGGGCCAGGATGATCTTCATGTACTCCACGATATCGGAGTCCTGATAAGCGATGATCATGTTCTGGCCGCCCAGCACGTAGGAGGGACGCACCAGCACGGGATAGCCCAGCTCATTGGCGGCCTTGAGGGCCTCCTCGGTGGTCATGACCGTGGTGCCCTGGGGACGCTTGATGCCGTACTTCTCCATCGCCGCGTCGAAGCGCTCGCGGTCCTCCGCAGCGTCGATCATGTCGGCAGAGGTGCCCAGGATCTTCACGCCCGCATTCTCCAGCGCGTGGGTCAGCTTGATGGCGGTCTGACCGCCGAAGGCAGCGACCACGCCCACGGGCTTCTCGGTCTCGATGATGCCCAGCACGTCCTCGGGCGTCAGGGGCTCGAAGTAGAGACGGTCGGCCGTGTCAAAGTCGGTGGAAACAGTCTCGGGGTTGTTGTTGACCAGCACCACGTCGTAGCCCGCTTCCTTGAGCATCCACACACAGTGGACGGAAGCATAGTCGAACTCGATGCCCTGGCCGATACGGATGGGGCCGGAGCCCAGCACCATCACGCAGGGCTTCTTTTCCCGCTTGGCGATGAACTCGGCAGCCTCGTTCTCCTCGTCGTAGGTAGCGTAGAAGTAGGGGCGCTGGGCCTCAAACTCCGCCGCGCAGGTATCGACCATCTTGTACACGGGATTGCGGTGCATGGGGACGGGCGCACCGGAGAGACGCTCGATGGCCTTGTCCGGGAAGCCCATCTTCTTGGCCTTCAGATAGAGTTCCGCGTCCACATTGCCCTGGGACAGTTTCTTCTCCATATCAGCCAGCTTCTTGAAGTTATTGAGGAAGTACATGTCGATCATGGTGATCTCATGCAGCTTCTCCAGCGTCACGCCGCGGCAGATAGCCTCGTACACAGCAAACATGCGCTGGTCGGTGCACTTGGCGATCAGAGCCAGCAGCTCCTCGTCGCTCAGCTCCAGCATCGCCTTCATGCGCAGGGTGTCGCAGCCGATCTCCGCGCCGCGCACAGCCTTCATCAGCGCCTGCTCCACGCTCACGCCGATGGACATCACCTCGCCCGTGGCCTTCATCTGCGTGCCCAGGGTACGCTTGCCGTAGACGAACTTATCAAAGGGCCACTTGGGCACCTTGGCCACGATGTAGTCCACCGTGGGCTCAAAGCCCGCCAGGGTCTTGCCGGTCATGGCGTTGGGGATCTCATCCAGGCTGTAGCCGATGGCGATCATCGCAGCCGTCTTGGCGATGGGATAGCCGGTGGCCTTGGAGGCCAGCGCAGAGGAACGGCTCACGCGGGGGTTGACCTCGATGACCGCATACTCAAAGCTGTCGGGGTTGAGCGCGAACTGGCAGTTGCAGCCGCCCTCGACCTCCAGCGCGGACACCATGTCCAGCGCCGCCTTGCGCAGCATCTGGTATTCAGCATTGGACAGCGTCAGCGCGGGCGCGACGACGATGGAATCGCCGGTATGCACGCCGACGGGGTCGATGTTCTCCATCGAGCAGACGGCGATGACATTGCCCTTGGCGTCGCGCATGACCTCAAATTCGATTTCCTTCCAGCCGGAGATGCACTTCTCCACCAGTATCTGGGTGATGGGAGACAGGCGCAGACCGGCCTCGGCAATGACCTCCAGCTCCTCGCGGGTCTGGCAGATGCCGCCGCCCTCGCCGCCCATGGTGAAGGCAGGACGAACGATGACCGGATAGCCGATCTTGTCCGCCAGGGCCAGGGCGTCCTCCAGGGTTTCCACCACGTCGGAGGGGATGCAGGGCTGGCCGATGGACTCCATGGTCTGCTTGAACAGCAGACGGTCCTCCGCCTTTTCGATGGTCTCGCACTTGGCGCCCAGCAGCTTCACGCCGTGCTGATCCAGGAAGCCCTCCTTCGCCAGCTGCATGGACAACGTCAGACCGCTCTGACCGCCCAGGGTGGACAGCAGGGAGTCCGGCTTTTCCTTGATGATGATGCGGCGCAGGGTTTCCAGGGTCAGGGGCTCGATGTAGATCTGATCTGCAGAGGAATGGTCGGTCATGATGGTGGCGGGATTGGGATTGACCAGCACCACCTCAAGGCCCGCCGCCTTCAGCGCCTTACAGGCCTGAGAGCCGGCATAGTCGAACTCCGCCGCCTGACCGATCACGATCGGGCCGGAGCCGATAATCATTACTTTCTTGAGCGAAGGATTCAGCGGCATTCCTTGTTACCTCCCATCAGAGCAATAAAGCGGTCGAACAGGAAATGGGTGCCGATCTTGCTGGCGAGGTTGCCGGCCTGCAGCAGGCCGCCGGTCATCGCGGGCTGGAACTGCACGGAGAAAGCGGGCATGTCCATATAGTCGATGCCCTCGCAGGAGCCGTCGTTGCGGTTCACAAAGCGCAGGGAGGCATTGTCGGGCAGTGTCGCCTTGTCCACCTCATAGCCGTGGTTCTGGCTGGTGATGTAGCAGGAGCCGGTCTTGATATCCTCGATGGGCTGATTGCCGCCGCGGTGACCGTAGGGCAGCTTGGCCGTATCCGCGCCCTGGCTGACGGCCAGCAGCTGATGGCCCAGGCCGATGGCGAACAGGGGGATGCGCTTCAGGCACACCTCGCGGATCTCATTGGCGATGCTCTCATAATCCGCGGGGTTCCCGGCGCCGCCGGAAATCACCACGCCGTCGGGGGCCATGGCAAGGATCTGCTCCGCCTTGATGTTCGCCGGCACAACAGTCACCGCACAGCCGCGGCTCTCCAGCTGGAAAAGGGTATCCGCCTTCGCGCCCAGATCCCACAGCACCACCTTGTACGCGCCTTCCTTTTCGGCAGGCACGATCTCCTTGACGGAGGTGGCGGCCAGATCTGCCTTGACGCCACAGAGTGCAGCGGCGGCGGCCTGGATGTCTTCAGGCTTCTCGGTGAGGATTGCAGCCTGCATCACGCCATGATCCCGCAGGTGACGGGTGATGGCACGGGTGTCCACATCGGTCAGGCAGGGAATGCCGTTTTCCGCCAGGTACTGTTCCAGCGTGCCCTCGCAGCGGAAGTTGCTGGGCGTATCGCACAGCGCCCGGCAAACATAACCGCTCAGGCTGGGCTTCGCCGCGTCTGCCGCCACCGGCACAACGCCGTAATTACCGATCTGAGGGAAGGTCTGAACAACGATCTGCCCCGCATAGGCCGGATCGGTCAGGGTATCCATATAGCCCACAACAGAGGTCAGGAATACTGCTTCACCCGCAGCTGCCTTGTCAGCGCCGCGCAGCACGCCCTCATACAGCCGGCCGTCCGCCAGCAAGAGGTAGCCTTTCTTTTCCATGCTCAATTCCCTCCAGTATTTATTTCATGCAGGCGACCAGAACAGCCTTCTGCGCATGCAGCCGGTTCTCCGCTTCGTCAAAGATCTCATCGGCATGGGCCTCAAAGACCTCCTCGGTGATCTCCTCGCCGCGGTGCGCAGGCAGACAATGCTGCACCATGCAGCCCTCGTGGGCAACAGACAGCAGCGCCGCGTTCACCTGATAGCCGGCGAAGGCCTTCTCGCGGGCAATGCGCTCCTCCTCCTGGCCCATGGAGGTCCACACGTCAGTGAAGATCACGTCCGCATCCTTGGCGGCCTCCAGGGGCTTATCGGTCATGAAGAACTGACCGGGGTACTGCTCGGTGAAGGCCAGCACCTCTGCATCGGGCTGATAATCCTTCGGGCAGGCGATGGAAACATGCGCGCCGACCTTCAGGAAGCCCACGATCAGGGAGTTGGCCATATTGTTGCCGTCGCCGATGTAGCACATGTTGACGTCCAGGCGGCCCTTGTGCTCCCGCACCGTCTGCAGGTCCGCCAGCACCTGGCAGGGATGGCAGAAGTCGGTCAGACCGTTGATGATCGGGATGGAGCCGTACCTGGCCAGATCCTCAACCTCCTGCTGGGCAAAGGTGCGGATCATAATGCCGTCCAGATACCGGCTCAGCACGCGGGCAGTATCCTGCACGGGCTCGCCGCGGCCGATCTGAAGATCGCGGTTGGACAGGAACAGCGCATTGCCGCCCAGCTGGTACATACCCGTCTCAAAGCTGACGCGGGTGCGGGTGGAGGACTTGGAGAAGATCATGCCCAGGGTCTTGCCCTTGAGCAGCGGATGGGGAATGCCGGCCTTGTTCTCAGCCTTGAGCTTGTCCGCCAGATCCAGCAGCTCAACGATCTCTTCCTTGCTCAGATCCAGGAGCTTCAGCAGGTGCTTCATACGGGATAATTCCACCTTTCTGTATTGAAAGAATCAGGGATTTCATCATCACAGATCCCGCCGCCAAGCAGAATTTTCCAGCTTTTCCGGCATGCGAAATCAGGTGCTCCTTCGCACCCATCCTGCATTATAGCATAGTTTAGAAGCAAGAGCAAGGGGAAAGCATGCCTCTGCTCGCAACAATGCGGCGAAAAAACAATGCTGCTTCGCCGCACAAAATCTGCATCCCAAGGAGGTCGATCCCATGGAGAATCAGGGCCGAATCTGCCCCCGCGGCGCAAGCTACTACACCTGGCAGCCCGGCGACACGCTGCGCAGCGTCTCCCAGCAGGCAGGCACCACGGTACAGGCCATGCAGCTGATCAACCCGGACGTGGATTTCTCCGCCATCGCCATCGGCACGGAGATCTGTCTGCCCAGCCAGAGCTTCACCTGTGTCAGCGGCATGGCCTATTCCGTGCGCGCCGGGGAAACCTTTACATCCATCGCCGAGGACTTCGGCATTTCCACCTACGAGCTGGCGGAGCGCAATCCCGGCGTGGACCAGAACAATCTGATGGTCGGCCAGGTGCTGTGTGTCCCCTTCATGACCGGCGGCGGCAATAGCGGCGGTAACAGCAACGGCGGCAGCAATGGCGGTAACCGGCCTGCCGAGCCCACCACGCCCAGCCTGCCCACGCCTTCCCTGCCCTCTGCCCCTGCCCAGCCATCCACGCCGCCCATCGTTATCGTGCCCTCCACGCCCCCTGCAAGCGCCTGCCCCAGCGGCTACACCCGGGACATCGTCCGGGCCGGGCAAACCTACACCGATCTGCTCCTGCGCCACAACGTCAGCTACCGCGCCATGCGCAGCGCCAATCCCCGGCTCTCCCCCGGCTATCTGGTGGTGGGACAGAGCTACTGTGCGCCGCCTGCGGGTACCCGGCAGATCTGCCAGAACCTGAAGAGCTACACCATCCTCCCCGGCGAGGATCTGGAGACCCTGGCAGCCGATCTGCGTACAACGAAGGGCCGGCTGCTGGCGCTGAATCCCACGCTCCTGCCCAGCGATTTCTCCTCCGGCACGGTGATCTGCATTCCCTGACGCAGGGACCATCCCCGGCACGGCTTCGCAGCGCGCAGCACCTCCCCTGCTGCGCGTTTTTTCTTTGTGTCCTGCCCTCAGGAGGACTCCAGCGATCCCAGCCGCAGGGGCTCGCATTCCGCCTCGGTCAGGAAGCGCTGCACATCCTCCAGCCTGTCCATGAACATGCAGTCCAGCACCAGCTGATAAGCCTGATGCTGCTTGGTGGGCCGAAGCGCAAAGCCCGCTCGGGCCAGCATCTCCCGGGAAAGCCAGGGCGGCAGCTGCAGCGCCACGCACAGCGCGATCACCTGATCCAGCGAATAATCCCGCCGCTCCTGATTCCGCAGCCGGGTGATGGTGCGGCCCGAGATGCCGGCCTTGCTTTCCAGGGCTTCGATGGACAACTGCGCCCGCTTCATCAGATACGTCAGCGCATCATGAAAGGTCGGCGGCAGCTCGCCGATCAGCCGGTGCATCGCCGACAGGCTTTCCCGGCTGTTCAGACGGTCATCAGGCCGCGGAAAAGCCATGTAATGCCGGTTGTACTCTTCATCGCTGTGCAGCTTTCCGGCGCAGTAGTCCAACGCATCGCAGGCCTCATAGCAATGGACGAATCGCAGACAGCACTGATCCACATGGGCATTGGCCCAGGCCGTCAGCCGCAGCCCTGCCTCCGTGGGGCGGACAAACCGGCTGTCATGCAGGCAGAGATGGCCGTCCGCATACAGGTAGCCACCGCCGCCAAGCTGCGCCCGGAAGGCTTCGTTCTCCCTGTACAGCTCAAAGACCTGACTCCTGCCAATCACAAAACTGCTGTTACCGCCGCCGTTTCCCTCCGAAAAGGCAAAGGGCTCAATGTACCGCCCGTCCACATAGTTCAGCGCCCCTTTGGCAGCGATATGCCCCATCTGCAAAAGGCGGGCGCGTACGCGGAATTTGGGGAGATCCAGTTCCCGGGCTATGGTGCGGGCAATCTCATCATATCGCTGACCGGGATGCTTTGTGCCCTCCGCCTGCTTTGCCCACAGCGACGCAACCAGGGGCGTCATCAGCCCCAGCGGCATCATCAGCCCGAAGCTGCCGCGCCGGGCCTGCCATTCCATCCATCGGACAGGATTGGCAGCGTCGGCTGACTGCCGCGCTGCGCTGCGGCTGTATTTACGCCCCTGGGCATTCCCGCTTTGCAGCTCCTGCAGGCGGAAGAACAGATAGTGCCAGTCATAGTGGATGCATTCATGATAGATATCCAGCTGGCAGCAATCCTTGTGGACGGCATGGCTGTTCAGCACGATCGTATTGCCCGGAATCTCGACCTCTTCAGGGACGCCCGTGTCGCAGCCGTCCGCATCCAGCCGTTCCGTCGTCAGCGTGCCCGGACGGAAGAACAGGATGCTGCGCGTCCGATGCTGACGGTATAAAGGGCAGCGCATCACCCGCAGCCCCATCCGGTCCGCCAGCACATAGGCGTCGCGCGCCCTGCTGTCCGTCAGCGCATGCGGGCAAAACCGCAGCAGCAGCGCCTCCGCCCCCTGCTCCACCTCGTCCCGCCGGAGGATGGGCACCAGATACTGGCTGAGCATCCACCCGCTTCTCTCCGGCTTCTCCGCCAACAAAGCACATTCCCCAAAGGTGAGCTCTGGCTCCTTTTCCATATCCAGCCACAGCTCGCAGTTGATTTCAAAGATCCGCTTGTTTTCTCCCTCCGGCATGCCGATGCTGACCGGAACGTCCGCCAGCACCGTATGGGCATTCACCCGCCAGAAGCTCATCTCCCCGAAGCGGCATTGGGCAGCCCGCAGTCTGCACGGGCGATCTGCTGTCTCCGTCAGCGTCCGGAGCGTCCCGCCTTCCATCTGCCGGCTGATCTCCGCCAGGATTTTCCGCTTGTAATGCCGCAGAATATATGTCTGCATGGATTGAAACGCCGCCCCGGCCCACGGACGCTGATCCGCCGGATGCTCCTGCATTTCTGCAGGAGACAACTCAGGGGCATCCCGCACTTCCTCCGGCTGTATCACAATGGGATGACGGCTTTCGTTTTTCATCCGGGTTTCCTCCTTGATTTGCTGTTGGCAAACTTATGTTCGCCATATGTTCCATTTGCATTATAGCAAACATTTGTTCTTTTGTAAACCCCGGCGGACAGTCTCTCCGGCTGTCACCGTCCAGGTGCTCCGGCTCCTTCGGAAAAAGTTTTCCCCTGCAGCCCGCCATTGCCTGGCGCGCTCCTGTTGCTTGATCCCAGGCCATTCCCGGTTTTTTCCCTGTGCAAAAACACGGCACTGCAGCACAATTTCACGCCACGCCGTGTCCTGTTCAAAGCGGTCAGTATCGGATATTCTGTACTTACCGGGTGCCGGAAGACGCCACCCAGCAGCTTGAAACAAAGGAGGCATCCCCATGAATGAAGTCTATCTTCGCGGTAAATTGGTCGCGCTCCACGAACCGGAAGCCGCCGACAACCAGCAACGGCATCTGGTCATGCAGCTGCGAATTTCCCACAGAACCATCCATCAGCAGGTGAAGTTTGAGAACTATACCGTCAACGCCTGGCGCAATCTTGCCTTTTGGGCCGCCGCCAATCTGAAAGCCGGGATGGATGTATTCGTCCGCGGGCATCTCACCCAACGGCAGACAAGCAGCGGCGCGTTGACAGAGGTTACGGCCCTTTCCATCCTGCCGCTTGCCGGAAGCGCAGCAGCCGTCAATCCGATCCGCACGGAAAGAACCGAGGCAGCCTGCCGCGCGAGCGCACCCGCAGCGCCAGGCATCATCCGCAGCCAAGCCCTGCCGCAGTGATGCATCGGCGAGCCTTGACAGAATCCCCGCCTTCTCATACAATGATACCAATCATCACAGGAGGGAAAATCATGGCCAGCCTGCTTCAATCCACCGCCAATACGCGCCCGGTATTGCCGGACAGCTTCCGGATTCTGCGCAGCGATGCGCCCATTGCCCCGACCCAGGCGGATATTACGTTTCTGCTGGATCACAGCGTCACCCTGCTGATTGATCTGCGCTCGGAAGCAGAATGTCTGCGGCATCCCTGCCCGCTGGAAGCGGACGCCCGCTTCGATTACCGTCATTTGCCCGTCACCGGCGGCAATGCCATGCCCGCCTCCCCGGAGGACGTGCCGCACAGCTATCTCCGCATGGTGGATGCACAGATGGCGCTGATCCTCCGCACCATCCGCGAGACCCAAAGCGGCGTGATGTTCTTCTGCACCGCCGGCAAGGACCGCACAGGCGTAGTCTCTGCTCTGCTGCAGCTGGCCCACGGCCTGTCCCATGAGGAGATTGCCGCAGACTACGTCCTCTCCGGCAACCATCTCCAGGAACGTCTGGCAGCCTTCCGGGCGCTGCATCCGGAGATTGATCCCCGCATCTATACGCCCCAGGCTGCCTATATGGAGCAGTTCCTGGCGCTGCTTGCCCACACGAAAAGGGAGTGACCTGATCCGTCACTCCCTTTTGTCATGGCGTGAAATACTTGCCATTGCCGATGAAGCAATAATGCATGCTCTGATAGTCCAGATATTCCCTGGCAAAGACCAGCACCGCATAGAGCAGGAACAGCTGCCTTTCTCCCCAGACCAGCTCATAAAACACCAGCGGCGCTTCGTCCACCAGCAGCTCCCGTCGGGCAAAGCAGCGGCTCTCCTGCAGGCACTTTTCCAGATGCGCCACATCCGCCGCGCCGCAGCGCTGCATGAGCGACGGGATCGTAAAGGTCAGCATCCGCCTTTCCAGGATCGTCTGCATGGCCCGCCGGAAATCCTCCTCCGCCAGCAGCCGAAGGAGCGCCGCCACATCCGCCCGGGCAAAGAGGCTGTTCCAGCCCTCCGCCGGGTGCCGCAGCGCCATCACGCCCAATGCCTCCCGGTAATACAGCACATCCCGCTCATTTTCAATCACGCTGCGCTGGCGCGGGTCCATCTGCATGACCTTCCTGTAGTGGGCCAGCTGATCCTCAAACCGGCCGTCCTTCTCCGGGTCGTAGATCGTCCCGACAATGGTTTCGCTCACCTGCGCCATAACGCGGTCGATCGCATCGCCGGCATTCAAACTGTGGCGCTCACCTTCCCGGCCATAAAGCGCATCGATGGTCACGCCGAACACATCCGCGATCACCGGCAGCAAGGACACATCCGGATAGGTTGTTGCCGTCTCCCATTTAGAGATCGTCTGCGCGGAAACACCGATCTCCTCTGCCAGCGCCTCCTGGGTCATCCCCCGCGCCCTGCGCATCCGCGCAATATTCTCTGCAATGCTCATCCTGTATACCCCCTCCTTTGATAACCCCATCATATCACACCGATCCGATGGATTCCACCGCCAAAACAGCGAACAGCCCGCCCAAACGGCGAGCCATTCTCTCTCAATTCCGAATTCCGAATTCCGAATTCCGAATTCCCTCCAGGTATTCCGCCTGACCCAGCCGGAACGCATCATTGCCCTGTGCGTCGATGGCAACGACCAGCGGCAGCTCCTTCAAGGTCAGCTTCTTGACAGATTCCGGTCCGAGATCCTCCCAGCAGATGACCTCCAGCGCCGTGACGCAGCTGGCCATCAGCGCCGCTGCACCGCCGACCGCAGCGAAGTACACCGCGCCGTGCGCCTTCATAGCCTCCACCACTTCCGGGCTGCGTCCGCCCTTGCCGATCATGCCGCGCAGGCCCTGAGCCAGCAGCGCCGGGGTCATGGCGTCCATGCGGACAGAGGTGGTCGGGCCGATGGAGCCCACCGGCTTGCCCTCCGGCGTAGGCGTGGGCCCGGCATAATAGATCACCTGACCCTCCAACTCAACCGGCAGCGCCTTGCCCTCCCGGAGCAGCTCCAGCATGCGCAGATGAGCCGCGTCTCTGGCCGTATATACCGTGCCGGAGAGCAGAATATGCTCACCCGCCCGCAGGGACAGCGCGTCCTCCCGGCTCAGGGGTGCATTCAGTTTCTTCATATGCCCCTCCTTACAGCGTTTCCGTCGCATGGCGCGTCACATGGCAGCTGACGTTCACCGCCACCGGCAGCCCGGCAATGTGGGTGGGCTTTTGCAGGATATGCAGGCCCAGACAGGTCGTTTTTCCACCCAGTCCCTGAGGGCCGATGCCAGTTTCGTTCACAGCAGAAAGCAGCGCCTGCTCCAGCTCGGCATAGAAGGGATCGGGATTGCTTTCATCCAGCGGCACCATCAGCGCCCGTTTGGCCAGCTCGGCCACCTGCTCGAAGTCGCCGCCGATCCCAATGCCCAGCACCATCGGCGGGCAGGGATTCGCTCCGGCCAGGCGCACGGTCTCCAGCACGAAGTCCTTCACGCCCTGTACACCGGCAGCCGGCGTCAGCATCGCCAGGCGGGACATGTTCTCGCTCCCGAAGCCCTTGGGGGCGACGGTCAGCGTGATGCGGTCCCCCGGCACCAGACGGGTATGCAGGATGGCAGGCGTGTTGTCCTTCGTATTGACGCGGCGCAGCGGATCTGCCACCACGCTTTTGCGCAGCAGCCCGTCCACATAGCCCCGGCGGACGCCCTCATGCACAGCGGCTTCAAAATCGCCCGCAATATGCACCTCCTGGCCCACCTCCGCAAAGACGACGGCCATGCCGGTATCCTGGCAGATGGGCATGCAGCTTTCCCGGGCGATGCCCTCATTCTTCACCAGCAGCTCCAGGATATCCCGCGCCGGGGCAAAGGGCTCTTCCTGTGCCGAGCGATGCAGCACCGCGCATACGTCCCCCGGAAGGTTCCGGTTGGCCTCCACGCACAGCCGGGCGATGGTTTCCGTGATGAGGGAAGCGTTGATTTCGCGCATCATTCCTCTTCCTCCATGAACAGCTTCTTCAGCCGGAGCGCCGCCTGCTTGACGGCGTTTTTCTTTGCGCCCTGCAGCACCAGCTCGCTCTGGGCGTCCCGGAGATCCAGGCCCTCCAGCAGCTGCTCCACCAGCTGAGCCTCCAGGGAGATTTCTGCCGCAGGGGCCTTCTCCTCCGGCAGCTTCACATCATGGAAGTCAAGGATCAGGCAGTATTCGCCCTTCTCCGTTTTGGGGTTGTCCCTGAGCATCTGCAGGACCTCCCCAGCCGTGCCGCGGATGGTCTTTTCATGCAGCTTGGTCAGATCGCAGGAGCAGGAGATGCGCGTTTCCGGCAACAGGTCTGCAATGACCTCCACCAGCTCCGTCACCCGGTAGGGGCTCTCATGAACGGCAGCCACCGCCACCCCTCTTGCCATCGTCAGCAGCTTCTCCCGCAGCTCCTTCTTCTCCCGGGGCAAAAAGCCGTAGAAGGCAAACTCCCGGGTATCAAAGCCGCTGACGGACAGCGCGCTCACCGACGCGCAGCAGCCGGGAATAGCGATCACCTCGATCCCCCGCTCCACGCAGGCCCTGACCAGCCCGTAGCCCGGGTCGGAAATACAGGGCGTACCGGCATCGGTGGTCACAGCCACGTCGATATTCTCCGCCAGCATCTTCTCTGCCAGCCAGACGCCCTTTGCGTCCTCATTGTGCTGATGGCAGGAGGTCAGGGGCGTTTCGATCTCAAAGACATTGAGCAGCTTCTTGGTGACGCGGGTATCCTCCGCCGCAATCAGGGCAACCTGCCGGAGGGTATCAATGGCCCGGGGCGTCATGTCGGAAAGATTGCCGATGGGCGTCGCCACAACGTACAGGGTCGGCATCATTCCACCTCCAGCTTCTGGGCCACGCGCAGCTTGGCAGAGCGGGCCCGGGGGTTCCGGGCCACCTCCTCGTCAGAGGGCGGCACCGCACCCTTGGCCAGCACCTTCACCAGCGGCTTCTTCCCGCAGGTGCAGATGGGGGCCTTGGGCGGGCAGGTGCAGGGATTCTGCAGCCGCTGGAAGCAGCGCTTGACCAGCCTGTCCTCCAGGGAGTGGAAGGTGATGACCAGAATGCGTCCGCCGGGCTTGAGGCAGTCCACAAAATCGCACAGGGCCTTGTCCAGCGGATCGAGCTCATCGTTGACGGCAATGCGGATGGCCTGGAAGGTACGGCGGGCCGGATGCCCGTCATCCTTACGGCGCACCGCCTTGGGAATAGCCGCATCCACCGCATGCACCAGATCGAAGGTGGTCTCCAGCGGCTTCTTCGCGCGATGCTCACAGATCATCTGCGCGATGCGGGCCGCCCATTTCTCCTCGCCGTACTCCTTGATGATCCGGGCAATCTCCTTCTCCGGCCAGGTGTTGAGCAGCTCGGCGGCAGTCATCCCCTGGGTGCGGTCCATGCGCATATCCAGCGGCGCATCCTCATGATAGGAGAAGCCCCGCTCCCCCACGTCCAACTGCGGGGACGACACGCCCAGATCCAGCAGCACGCCATCCAGCAAAGGCGCCTCCGCCTCCTCCAGCAGCTGCTTGCCATCATGGAAATTGCCGTGCAGCGCCCGGAAGCCGGGGAAATCCTTCAGCCGCTCCGAGGCCGCCGCGATGGCGGTCAGATCCCGGTCAATGCCAAAGAGCCGGGCCGTGCCGCCGCTCTCACGCAGCATCGCGCCGCTGTGGCCGCCGCCGCCCAGCGTTCCGTCAGCATATACGCCGTCTGCCTTCACGTCCATCCACTCAAGGACTTCCTTGAGCAAAACCGGCTCGTGGATGAATTCCATGCCAAGGCCTCCTTACAGCTTCAAAAAGTACTTCCCTGCCGTCCGCCGGAATCCGGCTTTCTCGTAAACATGAATGGCGTCAGGGCGGTTGGTGGTCAGTGTCACATCGCCAAAGCCGCGTTCCCGGGCCATCTGCAGCAGCTCCTTCATCAGCAGCTGCTGATAGCCGCGGCCCCGGTGTTCGGGCTTGGTATACACGCTCACGACCCAGCCGTGGCGCTTGTTCTCCATGCACACAGTGATGGGCGGCAGCTCGTCCTGCTCCTCCAGGGCGCACATGGCCACCGGTTCACCGTTTACATACTTCAGCACATAAAACAGCGAATGATTCAGCCGGCGGTGCAGGTATTCCGATGCGATCTCCCGGTACTGCGCAGCGTAGACCGCGAAATCCTTTTGCAGGATGTTCGTCCAGTTCTCGACCTGCTGGGCAACGCGCATGTCCGTAATTGCATCGATATGGCTCAGATCGGCCCGGGCAATCCGGTCAGGGTCTTCATCCTGGCCGATTGACGCCATCAGCGATTCATAGTCCTGCATCCCCGGGCCTCCCTTCTGTTCTTTCATTTCTTATTTCCAGGGCAGTTCCAGCTCCGTCCGCAGCGCCCCGGCAAAATACAGCGATCCCGCTGCAATGACCACGCCGTCCTCCCCAGCTGCCTGCTTCGCCAGCGCAAGGCCTTCACGAAGTGTCTCCGCCGGGATCGCCTGCGCCCCGCAGGCATTCAGGTGCGCGGCGTATTCCTGGGCAGGCATCGCCCTGGGCGTATCCGGCGTCACCGTGACGATCTCCCGGGAGATATGCACCATCTGCCCCAGCATTTCCATCTGCAGCTTGTCTGCCAATACGCCGGAGAGCAGTACCCGCTTCCTGCCCTGCAGGAAAGCATCCACATACTGCACCAGCGCCGCAACGCCCTGGGGATTGTGCGCACCGTCGATCAGCACGTTCCCGGCCCATTCCAGCCGGGCAGGCCAAACGGTCTCCGCCAGGCCCCGGCGCACAGCCGCTTCCGGGATCTCATAGCCCAGACGGCACAGCTGCTCCGTCAGCGCCAGCACCGTCATGGCATTGCGCTGCTGATACTGGCCGGGCAGGCTGATCCGCACGTCCGTCCACAAATGTTCCAGCCGGCAGGTTATGACGGAACCAAACAAGTCAGCCTCTGCATGAAGCAGCGCATCCTCCTCCAGCTGGATCAGCGGCGCATGGAGCCTGTCCGCCGTCTCCGCAAAAACGCGGCGCACGCCCTCCGGCGCAGGATAGCACACCACCGGCGTATCCGTCTTGATGATGCCGGCCTTCTCCCCGGCGATCTCCTCCAGCGTGCTGCCGAGGAAGCCCATGTGATCCAGCCCGATGGCCGTAATGGCGCATACCTTCGGCCGGATGATATTCGTCGGATCGAGCCTGCCGCCCATGCCGACCTCGATGACGGCGAAGTCGCAGTCCTCCCCGTCAAAGGCAGCCAGTGCCAGCGCCGTCCCCATCTCAAAGGGGGTCACGAAATCCCCGGCGGCCTCCAGCTTCCGGGCTGCCTCCACCAGCGGATTGCCGTATTTCACCATCAGGTCATCCGTCAGCGGCACACCGCCGATGCGGATGCGCTCCTGATACTGCTGCAAAAAAGGCGAGGTATACAAACCGACGCGATATCCCGCCGCTTTGAGGACGCTTGCCAGCATGGCGCAGGTGCTGCCCTTGCCATTGGTGCCGGCCACATGGATATAGGGCGTTTTCATGGTGACGCCCATATGCGCCAGCAGCGCCAGCACATTGCGGTGGCCGTTCTTACTGCCGGTCTGATAGCTGCCGTGGATGGCGTCGATAACCTGCTGCGCGCTCAGCATGGCAATTCCTCCCCATTTTGTATTAACTGAATTATTATAGCATAGCTGCGCAGAGGATGCAATCAGGGAATTTGGCAAGTCCTATGCAGCGCAGGGACAGCGCAGAAAAAGCCCACCCTGTAGCGGGTGAGCTTGGAAAGGAGTTGTCAGCCGTTTCCGGCATTTGCCCGAAGAACCTCCACATCCTTATGGATACGATACAGATACGGATCGTCGAAGCGGACCCTATAGCCATTGCTGAGGCCCTCGGGGTCAGAAGAAATGTAGACCTCCCAGGTGATGCGGAGCCCCTCCGGCTCCTGATACCGGCAGCAGATTGTGCCGATCTGGTATTCCCCGAGGGCGTCAAGTGCTTCCAGCGCAACCTGCTCACGGACAGCGTTGAGCGCAAGTGTTACTGCTTCCTCCCGGCTGTACTCCCCCAACACCGGCACATGATGATGTCCGCCCAGTGCATCCTTTTGTGCCTCCAGCGGCCAGAAGAACCAGGTATCACCGTACTGCTGGCGGTAGCTCTCATAGGCCCGGGCCTGGCGCTCCTTTTCGGCCAGGTTTTCAGGGTCCTCTGCCGGGAGCGCTTTGACAAAGGCTTCCGCCGCTCTTTCGTGTACGGAGAAAGGAACATACATCCGGATCGCCGGTGAATCCAGGCCATAAGTGTACTCCCACTTGTCGAGAATATCGCCTGTCATACAATCCAGTTCCAGGCACCAGACCGCATCATATTTTCCGCTCACCTGACTGCCGGGAAAGCGGTAGCTCAGCGTCACCTTATAGATGGGACGGTCGTTCGAGGTGCAGCAGATGATCCGCGTTTCCACCTCCCCCTTCAGCGCTGTCTGCGCCACAGCAATACCGATTGCCTGCTCGGGACTGACAGCCCCTTCGGGCGGCAGGCGATAGCCGGCGTTGATATGGCACCACTGCTTGGCGGTCTCCGGCTCCAGATGGGCAATCGCATCGGCAAATTCCGCCCATGCCTCCAGCGGCCAGAGCGCCATTGAGCTGTACTTGAGACTGAAGAAGCGATCCGCCATATCAAAGGAATCAAACATCGGCGTCTCCCCGTGGAAGCCGGCTTCCCCAATGTCCAGAAGAGTGCCATTCTGATCGAAGGACACAACGTACTCCGGCACATTCGTCGTCCTGTTGATATACTCAAACTTCCACTCCGCCGGATGGGAACCGGACATATCTGTCCAGGCTTCATAGAACCATTCCCAGAGCACCCACTTTTCGTCGCTCTCCGCAGGCAGCTCCACCCCGTATTCCTCCCTCAAAAGCTTTGCCGCATGGGCTTTGGCTTCCGGGATGGTCATGTCCCCTTCGCCCGGGATACGGTAGGGATTCTGCTCCTGGAAGCCGATCTGCACGGTCATGTTGTCAAACCAGTGCTTCTCTTCAATCGACCAGGTGGAGAAATTGCCCCCGAAGGCTTCCCGGCAGATTGCCATCAGCACCTCTTCCTCCCAATAGCCCTGTCCATTGCGGAGCGCCCGCATGATGCTGGCGTCCTCGTCCAACGTAATGCCGTTCTCATTCAGTGTCTGAATCAGCTGAACAAGCTCTTCATGGGTGTAGGATTCCTGCGTGAATGCTTCAGTATCGTTTCCCTGCGCCATCGGAACAGCAACCTGCTCGATGATCTGTGTACCCGTCAGCAGCGCCACAGCCAGTGCCGTGAGCGACATGAACATGAATATCAGCAGCAAGATCAATCCAAAGGATAATTTGTTTTTCACAATCACTCTGCCTCCTGATTTCGAGGCATGCAGCACGCGCTGAACCCGGTAGGGGTCGGGAGAATAGGCGGGGCTATGTGTGTCAATGGCATAGTGAACCTGCTCTCTCAGCTTCTTTTCATCCATGCAGATACCCCCTTCCCAGAATGGTCTCCAGCCTGGCACATGCCTGCTTGATTCTCTTTGATACGACGGAAGCGGACACGCCCAGCGCGTCGCTGATCTCTCGCATCGACATGTCATGATAAAAGTACAGAAGCACAGCTTCTTTCAGCTTGACCGGCAGCTGCATGATGGCGCTGGCAAGGTCGAGGGAGTTATAGCCGTTGTACTCCTGTGATGGCTCCGGAAGCAGATCAAGAGATACCCTGCGATCCACATAGCGCATCCAGCGGGAACGCCCCATGTCGCGGCACACATTGACCGCTATCCTCATCAGCCACGTCTTTTCGCTGCAATCTCCACGGAAGGTATGTAAAGCTCTGTACGCCTTCAGGAATGTTTCCTGTACAGCATCCTCAGCCGATTCCTTGTCGCGGAGGTACATGTAGCATGTACGAAACAGCGAGACTTCGTATGTTTCAACCATGCGCGTCAAAAGCGCTTCGTGGTTGGCAGCCAAACTTTGGTCATTGCCTGGGTCCTTGACAATTTCCATCTGCTGTTTCCCTCCTTTCACCTATATAGACGTATGCCGGTGGATTTTGTCAGCACCTTTTGAAGAAATTAAGAGCATTTTATCAGAAATATGGCAATATGAAAAGAGCGCCTGCCCCGAAGGGCAAGCGCTGAATAGCATTAACCAACGCCCATGTTTGCATGCTCAACGCATACATCAACGACAGTTTCTTCTCCAGTATTATGGTTAATAATCCAACGGAACTGTACGCGGTAACCATCAGACAGATACTCTCGATCCGTGGTAAACATGAAATCCCAGATTTTCTGAGTGGCGTTTGCTTCAGTATCCTCAAATTCCTGATAAGCCAAACCGCTATAGTACCCTTCAAGCGCTAAAAGGGCACGTGGTCCATACCGTTCAGTAATCAAATCCATTGACATTTGCAGGGCACGGATATAGTCTGCTTGTTCCGGAAAACAATATGTATTCCCCAGTACATCTGCCTGTACATCAGGTGTCCAGAAGTGATACACACGGCCATAATGGGCAATGGTTTCCGCTTCTTTATCTGGCAGCGATACAGGTTGAGAATTCATTTCTACCTCATCTTCAGGATAATAGAAGGTGGATATACGCTTTCCGAATCTGTCAAAACATACATTGTAAACCAATCTGTCCGGATTTGTCTGTCTTGAAATGTTGAAATTCCACTGCGCGTCATCAGCCGACATACGCTGAGTTTCTTCATCCCACACGAGCGAGAAGCCTACACATACTCTCCAAGCGCTGCTGTCTGAGAGATCAAAGCCATATTCGCTCATCAATGCACTTGCTGCAATATTATGCGCTTCGTCCTGCGAAATGTCACCTTCTTCCGGCAGCAGATTTATATTGATATTCCACGCGCCAATGGCTGTCATCATCTCGCCATACCAGTGTTTCTGCTCCAGCGTCCACGCCCCCTGATCAGGACCAAATGTGAGATCACAAATCGCTCTGATTGTGTCCTTTTCCCAATAACCATGTCCTGAAGTCAACGCTTTCAGAATGATTGAGCCCTCATCCAGGGTAATGCCGTTCTCACTGAGCGTCTGGATCAACTGAGCGAGCTCATCATGAGTAAAGCTTTCCTGCATGTATGGTTCACTATCATTCTTTTGTGCCATGGGGACAGCGAACTGCTCAACAATCTGCATACCAGTCAACAGTTCGACAGCCAACGCAGTCAACGTACCCAGCACCAGTATGATGGTAAGCACAAGCGCAAGAGATACTTTCTTATTCACAACTTTCTCTCCTTTAATCTGACGCATGATGTCGTTATGGAGAGAAGGACGGCTGTCCAGGAAGGAAAGCCCAGCATTGATTTCCTGACGGATGACGTTGTCGGGCTGCATATCATGCTTCATAGAGCCTTCCTCCTTTCAACGCTTTTTTCAGAAGGCCATACGCCTTTTCCAAACGCCGATGCACCGTTGTGATCGATACATGCAGCGTATCAGCAATCTCTGCCTGCGTAAATCCCTCATAGTAATACAGCAGCACAACCTCTTTACAACCCCTGGGCAGCTGCATGATCTCCGCTACCAGCGCAGAGCGTATGTCATAATTTCCTTCCGACGCAGCAATCTGCAGCGTATCCAGTGCCACTTGATTACGAAACATCCGAAACCATGCACTCCGGCTCATATCCTTGCAGACATTGATCGCAATCCGTACCAACCAGGTTTTGGGGCTGCTGCCGCCGCGAAAAGACGGCAAATGGCGATATGCCTTCAAAAACGTCTCCTGCACCGCGTCTTCTGCCAGCGTCACATCCTTCAAATATACGCAGCACAGGCGAAGCAAATCCTTCTCATAGCTGACGATCCATTGACTGATCAGCTCTGCATTGTTGTCCGGGCCCTTGACAACTTCCATTGCTTCAACCTCCTTTCACCTGATTAGACGCATAACCTCCAGCCTTTTTTCCCTATATTCCCCATTTTTAATGATTTTCCCCATCCATCCCCCAAATCCCCCGCCTTTCCCCCATCAAAAAACGGCATGACCCTTCAGGCCATGCCGCAATATATGATATTCCCCTCGCGCGTTCAGCCTCAACCGAAGGCACTCAGCTCAATCGCGTAATGGGATTCTTAAGGGGCTGTGTCCCTTAAGCGGGGTCCAGGGGCAGCGCCCCTGGTCAGAGGGATTCCTTGAGTTCAGCCAGACGCTTTTCAACCTGCTCCAGCTTCTGCTGGTTCAGGGCCAGCTTGGCCTTCTCCTGCTCCACAAGGGCAGCGGGCGCCTTGGCGACGAAGCCCTGGTTGTTCAGCTTGCCTTCCGCGCGGGCGATCTCCTTGGTGAGGTTGTCGATCTCCTTCTGCAGACGGGCAATCTCCTTGTCGAAGTCCACCAGGTCGCCCAGGGGGATGTAGATGGTGGCAGCTTCGGTCACGGCAGACACGGTCTTCTCGGTGCCCAGCTCGCTCTCCGCGATGACCACCGTCTCGCTCGCGCCGGCCAGACGGCGGAAGTACATGTCAGAGGCGGTCAGGGTATCCGCCCAGCCCTCGTTTGCAACAAACATCATGCGGGTGCGCTTGGAGGGTGCCACGTTCATCTCGGTGCGGAGGTTGCGGATCACGCGGATCATCTCGATCACGCCGTCCATCTGCTTCTCGTCCGCCGGGAAGTCCAGCTCAGGCTTGATCTCCGGCCAGGATTTGAGCATCAGGAAGCCCTCGGAGCCGGGCAGGGACTTGTACACCTGCTCCGTCAGGAAGGGCATGAAGGGATGCAGCAGCTTCAGCAGACCCTCCAGGACATAGAGCAGCACGCCCTGCACAGCCTTCTTGGCCGCCTCGTCCTCACCGTTGAGGCGGGACTTGGCCAGCTCGATGTACCAGTCGCAGAACTCGCTCCAGGCAAAGTCGTAGATGCGGTTGGCAGCCAGGCCGAACTCGCCCTCCTCCATGTTGCCGGAGATCTGGCGGGCTGCATCCTGGAAGCGGGTCAGAATCCACTTGTCAGCGGCAGTCAGCATTTCGGGCTGCATCTCGACCTTCTCGGTCACGTTCATCAGCACGAAACGGCTGGCATTCCAGACCTTGTTGGCAAAGTTGCGGGCGGATTCGACCTTCGCCTCGGCATAGCGGGTGTCGTTGCCGGGGGACACGCCCATCACCAGGGAGAAGCGCAGCGCATCCGCGCCGTACTTTTCGATAACCTCCAGCGGGTCCACGCCGTTGCCCAGGGACTTGGACATCTTGCGGCCCAGCTCGTCGCGCACCAGGCCGTGGATCAGCACGGTCTTGAAGGGCGTCACGCCAGCCATTTCCTCCACGCCCATGGTGATCATGCGGCTCACCCAGAAGGTGATGATGTCGTAGCCGGTCACCAGCACGTCGGTGGGATAGAAGTACTTCAGATCCTCGGTCTGCTCCGGCCAGCCCAGCGTAGAGAAGGGCCACAGCGCGGAGGAGAACCAGGTATCCAGCACGTCCTCATCCTGATTGATGTGCTTGCTGCCGCACTTCTGGCAGCAGCAGGGATCCTCGCGCAGCACCATCATCTCGCCGCAGTCGTCGCAGTACCACACGGGAATGCGGTGGCCCCACCACAGCTGACGGGAAATACACCAGTCGCGGATGTTGGTCATCCAGTTCATGTACTGCTTGGAGAAGCGCTCGGGCAGGAACTGGGTCGCGCCGGAGGTCACCGCCTCAATGGCGGGCTTGGCCAGGGGCTTCATGGACACGAACCACTGCTTGGACACCATGGGCTCGATGACGGTGTTGCAGCGGTAGCAGGTGCCGACCTCATGGGTCAGGGGCTCGATGGACTTGACCAGGCCCAGGGCGGTCATGTCAGCCACGATGGCCTTGCGGGCCTCATCGGTGGTCATGCCGGCATACTTGCCGCAGTCCAGTACCTCGAGGTTCTCGATATCGTCGGAGGCGTCCTGAGCGCCGGTCATGTGACCGTCGTAGGTGAACACGCGCACCAGGGGCAGGTTGTGGCGGGCGCCAACCTCGTTATCGTTGGGGTCATGGGCAGGGGTGATCTTCACCACGCCGGTGCCCTTGGTCATATCGGCATGCTCGTCGCAGACAATCGGGATCTCCTTGTTGATCAGGGGCAGGATGACGTGGCAGCCGTGCAGATGGGCATAGCGCTCATCCTCGGGGTTGATGGCCACGGCAGTATCGCCCAGCATGGTCTCGGGACGGGTGGTCGCCAGCTCCAGCAGCTCGCCGGTCTCCTTCACGGGGTAGAGCAGATGCCAGAAGTTGCCCTGCTTCTCCTCGTAGGTCACCTCTGCGTCGGAGATGGCGGACATGCAGCAGGGGCACCAGTTGACCAGGCGCGCGCCGCGGTAGATCAGGCCCTTCTCGTACAGGCGGCAGAAGGTCTCGCGCACGGCCTTGGAGCAGCCCTCGTCCATAGTGAAGCGCTCACGGCTCCAGTCACAGGAGATGCCCATGCGGCGCTGCTGGTGGACAATGCGTCCGCCGTATTCTTCCTTCCACTTCCAGGCGCGCTCCAGGAAGCCCTCGCGGCCAAGGGACTCCTTGGTCAGGCCTTCCTTTTCCATCGCAGCCACGATCTTCACCTCGGTGGCGATGGCGGCATGGTCGGTGCCGGGCAGCCACAGGGTGGGATCGCCCTTCATGCGGTGATAGCGGATGGCCGCATCCTGCAGCGTGCAGTCCAGGGCATGGCCCATGTGCAGCTGACCGGTGATGTTGGGCGGCGGCATCACGATGGTGAAGGGCTTCTTGCCCTCCACGCGGTGCGCAGTAAAGGCACCGGCTTCTTCCCAGGCCTTGTACAGCTCGCTTTCCAGCGCCTGGGGATTAAAATTCTTTTCCATTTCCATGGTTGTCACTCCTTCCACCAGAGGCTCTGCCTCTGGACTCCGGCAGGGCTCTGCCCTGCACCCGCGAAGGGTTTTCAACCCTTTCGAAACCCATTTCGCGGTCTTGCTTGACTTTCCCTTTTGGGGTTCGCACGCGTGTTACTTGCAGGAAACCATGTGGGCGACCGCGCGTGCACGGCGCTTGGCGATGCAGTTCATACGGGTCACCTCCTGAAATGACGGCACATTGCAACATATGTCCGCACATTTAATTCCGAATTCCGCATTCCGAATTCCGAATTACAACAAAGCAGCCCCATCCCGAAGGACGGAGCTGCTCCGTGGTACCACCTTGCTTCGCAAACAGGGATGGACCCAGTCCACCTGTCTACCTCACATGCGTGATAACGGACGCAAGCCGCACCGAGCTACTGACGGTTTCCCGCGTTCAAACGGCGCTCTGTGAAGCGACCTTCCCTCACCCGACGCGCAGGCGGTCTTCCAGCCGGTGAACCGCCCTCTCTATCCGCACGGACATTGAGGTACTCCTCTTCATTTGCGAGTGTGGTATGTTAATGTAAGCTCTGTCGCGCTACAATTAAGCGTTCGCTTCCTCGTTCTTCACGACGACCTGAACGCCCTTGTAGTAACCGCACTGCTTGCACACGCGGTGGGACAGCTTCATCTGGTGGCACTGGGGGCACTCGACGATCGCGGGCAGAGTGAGCTTCCAGTTCGCCTGACGGCTGTGCTTGCGAGCCTTAGAGATCTTTCCCTTAGGAGTAGCCATTGTTACACCTCCTCATCCTTTTATGGGGCAGCCCATTGCTGACCTCAGTTTTCTGCGTTGTCAGAC
>JAFQIB010000094.1 GCA_017397765.1 Clostridia bacterium
AGCCCGACTAGCGCAGCTCATTGCTTGCATTGAGCAAGCGTAGCCAGCGCCGAGCTTGTCTCGGTGATGGCCGATACTGTTGTTAGCCAAAGCGGGGAGCAATCTATGATTGCGACTCGGACAGCTGGATTCGCGAAGGGCAAAAAGCCATGAGCGAAGACCGAGGGAGTTCGCGTAGCTGCTGTACACACCTGCTGCAAAGTCACCGCCCCCCACCCCCGCTCGCCTTCGTCAAATTCCAGTTTATCAAAACGTCAAATGCCAATTTGCCCGCCCTTTTTCACAAGCTTTTCTTGAAAACCGGGCCATCCTGTGATATGATGATGGAAAGAAAGCAAGGAGGGCGTTTCCATGAAGATCCGTACTGCCAATTTTTCCGATGCGTCTGCCATCGCTGCGATCTATGCCCATTATGTGCACCGCACAGCCATCACCTTCGTGGCAGAAGCGCCCACCGCAGCGGACTTCGTGTCCCGCCTGAGCGACCCCCGCTATCCCTTCCTCGTTGCCGAAAAGAACGACCGGGTCGTCGGCTATGCCTACGCCTCCATGTTCCGCACCAAGGCGGCCTATCGCTGGGACGTGGAGCTGAGCATCTATCTGGCCCCCGGCATCGAGGGCGAGGGCATCGGCAGCCTGCTGATGGAGGGCATCCTCTCCGCAGTGGAGAAGCAGGGCTATCTCAATGCCTATTCCTGCATCACCCTGCCCAATGAGCGCAGCGTCAACCTGCACAAGAAGTTCGGCTTTGAGGAGCTGGGCCGTTTCCCCCGCTCCGGCTACAAGATGGGCAAATGGCACGACGTGATCTGGATGGGCAAGAACCTGATGACCTCCGACGACGAGCCCGAAGAGCCCCGGCTGCTCACCTGACCTGTTTTTCCGCCTTCCCGCCACAGGGAAGGCTCAGGGCATCGAAAAAGTGCTTTAGGCACTTTTTCGAAGATTTGCACTCGCGCACTGGTCGAGCCACAAATGGCTCTCCCGGCCGTTTGCTCTTGTAAGGAAGCGATTTTGCAAGCAAAATCGCGCGAAAATCTCCGCACAGGGGCTTCGCCCCGTTTAACCGCCCCGAAGGGGCTCGCCGATTTTCGATCTAAAGTCAGAGGGCTTGCGAGCCCTCCGACACCACCCATGGGTTTTGACAGTCTGCACCTTCCCGCCAAAGGGGAAGGCTTTTTTTCATGCAGCAGACAATGCCCCAAAGGCACGGTGAGGGGCTTGCTGAGAACGAAGCCCCACGGCTCCTTTGCCAACAGCGGCAGCGGAAAGCAGGTGCTGAACGTCGGAACGCTTGATCCACGGCCCTTTTTTTGCCGCCGCCGCAGCGGAGCCCTTGCCAAACCCTGCAACCAATGTTATAATAAGCGGTGACGCAATTTCAGCAGCCAACTGCTTCTGATACCGAAGGGAGTACGACCATTATGAAGAACATCACCTCCGCGCAGCTGCGCGAAATGTTCCAGTCCTTCATGGAGTCCAAGGGACATCATCGCATCCAGTCTGCCTCCATCATTCCCGAAAACGACCCCACCGTGCTGTTCACCACCGCCGGCATGCATCCCCTGGTGCCCTACCTGATGGGTACGCCCCATCCCGCCGGTACCCGCCTGACCGACGTGCAGAAGTGCATCCGTACCGGCGATATCGAGGAGGTGGGCGATCCCTCCCATCTGACCTTCTTCGAGATGCTGGGCAACTGGTCCCTGGGCGATTACTTCAAGAAGGAAGCCATCTCCTGGTCCTGGGAGTTCCTGACCAGCCCCGATTATCTGGGTCTGGACAAGGACAAGCTGGCCTTCTCCGTCTTCGCCGGCGATGAGGACTGCCCCCGCGACGAGGAAGCCCACGACATCTGGCGCTCCATGGGCGTGGCGGAGGATCACATCTTCTACCTGCCCAAGGAGAACAACTGGTGGGGCCCCGCCGGCATCACCGGTCCCTGCGGCCCCGATACCGAGATGTTCATCATCCGCGATAAGGCCCCCTGCGGCCCCAATTGCTCCCCTGCCTGCTCCTGCGGCCGTTATCTGGAGATCTGGAACGACGTGTTCATGCAGTACAACAAGCAGAAGGACGGCACCTTCATCCCGCTGGAGAAGAAGAACGTGGATACCGGCATGGGCCTGGAGCGCACCATCTGCGTGCTGACCGGCAAGAAGACCGTGTACGAGACCGACGCCTTCACCGGCATCATCGCCAAGATCGCCGAGCTGTCCGGCAAGGGCTATGAGGACGACGAGGCCACCACCCGCGCCTTCCGCGTCGTGGCGGACCACCTGCGCACCTCCACCTTCATCCTGGGCGACGACCGCGGCGTGTCTCCCTCCAACACCGATCAGGGCTACATCCTGCGCCGCCTGATCCGCCGTGCTGTGCGCTACGGCATGTCCCTGGGCATGGCTGAAGGCTTCACCGCCGAGATCGCCCAGGTCATCATTGACCAGTACAAGGCCGTGTATCCCGAGCTGGAGCGCAATGCCGCCTTCGTCACCGAGCAGCTGAAGCTGGAGGAAGGCCGCTTTGCCCGCACCCTCAAGCAGGGCGAGAAGGAGTTCGACAAGGTGTACAACAATACTGTTAACACCAAGAACCTGCTGGAGTCCATTCTGGCTGCGGAGGACAAGATTGCCTTCGCCCAGGAAATGGCCAAGGTGAAGAAGCTCCGTCCCTCTCCCGACATGATGCCCATCATCGAGGCTGCGAACGCTGCTGACGAGGCTGCGCTGGTCGCCGCCGTGAACGCCCGCATGGCGAGCCTCAACGTGCTGGACGGCCGCAGCGCCTTCAAGCTCTACGACACCTTCGGCTTCCCGATCGAGATGACCATCGAGCTGGCCGCCGAAAAGGGCCTGACCGTGGACGAGGCGGACTTCGCCGAGCGCTTCAAGAAGCACCAGGAGCTGTCCCACCAGGGCGCTGAGCAGAAGTTCAAGGGCGGCCTGGCCGACCACAGCGAGCAGACTGCCAAGCTGCACACCGCCACCCACCTGCTGCACAGCGCGCTGCGCAAGGTGCTGGGTGACGAGGTGGCCCAGAAGGGCTCCAACATCACCGCCGAGCGTCTGCGCTTCGACTTCTCCTTCGGCCGCAAGATGACCAAGGAAGAGCTCGAAGAGGTCGAGCGTCTGGTCAACGTCGCCATCGAGGCGAAGGTGCCCGTGGTGTGCGAGGAGATGACCGTGCCCGAGGCCAAGGAAAAGGGCGCGATCGGCCTGTTCGAGTCCAAGTATGGCGAAAAGGTCCGCACCTACAAGATGGGCGAGTACTCCTTCGAGATCTGCGGCGGCCCCCATGCCGAGAACACCGGCGACCTGGGCTCCTTCAAGATCCAGAAGGAAGAATCCTCCTCCGCCGGCGTGCGCCGCATCAAGGCGGTAATTAAGGGTTAATTCGGAATTCAGAATTCGGAATTCGGAATTTGGTTTGTGAAGCAAATTGCCTCTGTCCTGCAGAAGTGCGGGGCAGGGGCGTTTTGATGGGAGGGTTGGGAATGTCTGACTTCGTGAAGAAATGCATTCTGCGCCGCATGAAGTGGTACGCACAGCTCTGCTTTGCCATCGCGGCCCCCATTGCTCTCCTGCTGCTGATTGTTGGCCTGACGCAAGGCGAATCCGGAAGCGATCTGTTCGTTGGCACTCTTCTGCCCTTGGTCGAAGCCGCGGTTATCTTTGCTGTCTTCCTGTACCAGCCAGTCCGCTTTGTCCGCATGATCCACCGCCAAGAGAAAATCCTCGGCATCACCTTCGGGGAGGAAAAATTTGCCCCAACGCACCCCAAGGCCAGTCGTTTGAATCAGCATTACCATTTCTCCGATAACTGGTACATGTGCGAGGGCTCCTGGGCCCTTCATCGGCTGTACATTGTGAAGGTTACGCAGAAGGTGAGCGGCGCAAGGGTCGGACTTCAATACCATGCTCTTGTGGAAACAGCAGCGGGGAAAACCTATAAACTGCGTATGGAATCCGCCAGCGATCTGAAAAAGTTCTATGCCTGGTGGAAGGCCGGCCACAAATGATCATCGCCCCTGTCCTGCAAATACGCAGGACAGGGGCGCTTTATGGTTGGCTGAGGTTTCTCTGGATAATCCTCCCGGGCAGCTGCCATGCCGCCTGCCGCTGTTTCTGCGGCTTGCTGCGAATCGTGAAGCCGGGCAGCCTCACCCATTTCCATAGGTTGAATATTCGGGCCGGACATATCGGACGCTGCCTGCTCCGCTGTCCCACAGGTCGATGCTGCCGTCCTCATTCAGCGTCAGGCCATAAACGCGCTCCTGGTTGTCCTCGGTGAAGATCATCAGCGTGTATCCACCCTCGGCACTGTCGTAGATCCGGTAATTGCCGACCTCCTGGCGGGGGCTGCTGTCGCCGGCCATGTGGGAGCGGTAGCCGCCGTCGAAGAAGAGGATCATCCGTCCACTGCCGCCCTCTGCCTGCACCCACTTGCCGGTCAGGCAGTCCATCACGTCCCAGTGCGCATTGGCATAAAGCGTCTCCGGGTCAACGGTCAGCGCCCGGTCAGCCTTCGGGTGCAGATCCTTCATCGGCACAAAGCCCTGATACAGGCTGTCGCCCTGGCGGAAGGACACATAGGCGTAGTATTCCCCGCAGCGGGCCAGCCCGGTGAGCTCCGCCCCCTTCGGGATGTAGGCCTGGGCATACTGGGAGACGAAGGGATCATCCGTCAGGAAGGTATCCGCCGCGGCGATCAGGGGAACAGCGGCAAAGGTCAGCGGCACATCGGCGGCAAATTCGCCTTCGATCCAGCCGATGCGGCTGGTGCGGGTGCTGACCTCGTACTGGATCAGCGTCCAGCCCTGCCGGGTTCCCAGGATCTCCACATCGCCGCCCATGCTGACAGCGGCCTTGCCCTCCGAGGCCCGGAAGGAGTCCTTGTCCGGCGCGGCGTAGACCGGCAGCCGGCGGCCCTCCTTCGTGCCGTTCCAGCAGGTCTGTACCGCCAGCAGCGGCGCGTCCGTGCTGAGGGCGTCGCTGACCGCGTTGAGCCGCCGCACCTCGGCCAGGGAGCGGGGCGTCTGCTGGATGTTGAACTCCGCCAGGGTGATGCCGTCGGTACGCCAGAGCGCATCGCCGATGGGCAAGCCGCTGTTCTCCGGCCCCGCCTGGAAGAACAGCAGCCCCTCCTCATGGGGGGAATAGCTGTTGGAATACGCCTGATCCATCAGATAGCGGGCGTCGGCCAGGCGGTAGACGCCGTCCTCCTCCAGGAAGGTGTACGCCTCCCGGTTTCCGTAGGTCAGGCAGAAGCCGCCGTTCACATGGGTCAGGGACGGGGACGCGCCCCGTGCATCGCCGGGCTGATACACCGCAATGGTGGAGATCGTTTCCGCCTCCCACACCTTGCCCTGCCGGGCGGCGGCGATCAGCACCTGGTGGTAGCGGCTCTTCAGGATGGCATGGTTGACGTGGCGGCCGTTCATGCGGGCGTTGCCGTCATCCGCCAGGGCGGAATAGAGATCATCGTCGTAGCGATCGTCATCGGAGACGATATCATAGATGCCGCCGGTCAGGCCCCAGCTGTTGGCGGAGGCCGTCAGCACCGGAAAACACAAAAGCAGGCAGAGCGGCGCGGTCATCAGAAATTTCCTCATGAGGGAAATCCCTCCTTTCTTTCTGATGATACAACGCATCTCTGCCTGCTTTTCATGCAGGGAAATTGTAAATTAATCCACGCGAGTCAGCTTGATGGTAATCTCCTTGCCGCCGCGCTGGTCGATGAGCCAGGCGGTGGTGCGGTTCACGCCGTTGATGCGGTGGGTGAGGGTCAGCGCATCGGCGGCGCTGCCGGTGTAGACCTTCGTATCCACCACATTGAAATACGCCGTTTCACCGTTCAGATTGCAGATGCCCTCCTCGCGGAAGATGTAGCGGTTGCCGTCCCGGTCCTCCCAGGTGCCCAGGAGCAGATAGCAGGCGTTTTGCAGCTTGTCGCTCATGGCGCGGTAGCTGACGGGCAGCTGCTTGTAGTACGCATAGGCCTCATAGGGCTTCTTCTCCAGGAAGAGGCGGTTGCCCTCCTGATAGCAGGCCTCCTGATACAGCCCGGTCAGGTACTGGTATTTCTTCGGCGCATCCGTCATATCCAGCCAGGACATGATCTGGATGACCTCCTGATACCTTTTGTCCTCGCTGGCCTTGGCCATGGCCTCCGCCGGGCCGCTGTAGTACTTTTCGTACATCTCCGTGGATTTCACCGCGCCATCCCGGTAGCCGGAGGCAACGGCATAGACCTTTGCGGCGGTCAGGTAATCCCCGGCATTTTCGGCGGTCTGGGCCTGGGTGTAGCGGGTCATGATGATCCGGTCGCGGCAGTCGGCGTAGTCGCCCAGCTCGGTGTAGAGGGCGACAGCGTCCTCCCACTCCTGCCTGGCAACCATCTTTGCGGCAGCCTCATAGCGCACCTGCAGGGCCTTGTCCGCGCTGTCGGAGAAGTCGCCCAGGGCCTCGAACATTTCCGTGGCCTTGCGCCAGTCGCCGGCAGCGGCGGTCTGGGCGGCGGCGTTGTAGTGCAGGGAGAGCGCCTGCTCCCGCGCGTCGGCATAATCCCCCAGCCGCTCAAAGGCGGCGGCGCCGGCCTGCCAGTCCGTCTGGGCCAGCACAGCGGCAGCGTTGTAGCGGATCTGACTGGCCCGTTCGGCAGCATCCAGATAATCGCCCATGGCCTCGAAGGCAGCTGCGGCGGTCTCGGTCTTGCCGGCGGCCAACAGCTCCTCGGCAGCGGCGTAGCGCAATTCGTTCACCTGCTCGTCCGCGTCGCTCTCGCCGCTCATGGCTTCAAAGGCCTGCGCCGCCTTGTCCCATTCGCCGGCGTCGGCAAAGGCGATGGCTGCGTCATAGCGCAGCTGATCCGCCCGGGTCGTGGCGTCCTGATAGTCTGCGATCCTGTCAAAGGCAGCAGCAGCGCCCTCCCAGTCGCCGGCCTTCGCCAAGGCGTCAGCGTCCTCGTAGCGCAGCGCCTGGGCCCGCTCGAGCGCATCCTGATAGTCCGCGATGGCCTCAAAGGCTTCTATGGCAGCCGCCCGGTCCGTCTCCAGCAGGGCCTGCGCATCCTCGTAGCAGATCGCGTCGGCCTGCGCCTTGGCGTCAGCATAGTCGCCCAGCGCCCGGAAGGCGGCAGCGGCGGCAGACCGGTCGGTCAGCAGCAGCTTTTCCGCCTGCTGATAGCGCAGCTCCAGGGCCTGATCTGCCGCGTCGGCATAATCGCCCATGGCCTGCAGGGCCTCGATGGCGGCCTCCGGATCGGTGACGGAAAGGGTCAGCGCCGCGTCGTAGCGCAGCAGGGCCACCTGATCCGCCGCGCCGGGATACTCGCCCAGGGCAGTGAAGGCGGCGATGGCCTCCTCGGTCTTTCCGGCGGCAGCAAGGGCCTGGGCAGCGGCAAAATCACAGGCCTGCAGCTGTTCCGCAGCGCCCGGATACCCGCCCAGCCCGGCATACAGGGCACGGGCTGCCTCATGCTCGCCCTTCTCCAGCAGGATGGCTGCCTTGCGGAAGGTCGCCTCCTGCAGCAGGGATGCGCTGTCCTCGTAATCGCCCAGCGCGGTATAAAGCGCGATGGCGCTGTCGATGCTCAAGGAATCCCCCGCCTCCAGGGCGGCGGCAGCCTGGGCATAATGCAGGGCGGACAAGCGGACAGGGCTCTCGCGATAATCGCCCAGCGCGGTGTAGATGGCCTCCGCTTCCGTCAGCTGACCGGCCTCGGCAAGGGCTGCCGCCCAGTCATACCGGCACAGCAGGAGCCGCTCGTCCACATCCTTGTAGCCGGGCAGCTGCTCAAAGAGCGCGATGGCCTCCGCATAGTCGCCGCGGACATAGGCGTTCACAGCGGGCTGGTAGGTGCAGTCCCGGATGAGCTCCGCCGCCTCCTCGTCCTCCGCAGGCAGCTGCTCCAGGAAGGTCAGTGCCTTTTTGTAGTTGATCTCCTTCATGGCCTTGCGGGCGGATTCCAGCAGGGACAGCCGCCACTTTTCATCCGCGTCCCGGTAACCGGGAATGCGGGCGAAGAGCTGGGCTGCCTGCTCGTATTCCATGATCTCGTAGGCCACGCTGGCGGGCATATAGAAGCATTCCTGGGCCTGGGCCTCCGCGTCCTCATAGCCGATGGCCAGATCGAAGGCCTCGGCGGCTTCGTTGATCTTGCCCTCGGCGCGCAGGGCCATGCCCTTGTCGTAATGGATCTTCTTCACCAGGGTATCCGTATCCCGGTGACCGGGGATCTGCTTAAGCAGTGCCAGCGCGGTGACGGTGTTGCCGCTTTCCAGCGCATCCAGCGCAGGCTCGTAGCGGGTATCCTGCAGCAGCACGGCGCTGTCCTTGTAGTCACCCAGCTCCTCAAAGGCGGCGCGGGCGTCCTCCCACTGACCGTTCTCCAGATATCCGCAGGCGCGGATGTAGGCGATCTCGGTCAGGCGGGCAGGGGCCTCGTACTGTTCGCCCAGCGCAGTATACAGAACCCTCGCTTCGTCATAGCGGCCCTCGCCGAAGAGATACTCGGCATGCTTCCAGTCGCTTTCCAGCTGCAGCTTGTCGGCAGATACGGTCGTTCCGTCAATTTCGGCTTCATAGCCCGCCAGCTTTTCAAAGGCGGCAAGCTGCTGGGCGTATTCCCCGGCAGTCAGGACGCTGCAGGACGGCAGCAGCTCGTTTTCATGGCAAAGCAGGCTGTACTTCGCCAGGTCGGCGGCATCCCGGTATTCGCCCAGGGCCTCAAACTGCGCGGCAGCCTCGGCATAGTCGCCATTCTCATGGGCGTGCCGGGCGATCTCGTACTTCGCAAAGGGCAAGCCCCACTTCCATCCGGCAAAGCCCACCACGGCGATCAGCGCCAGCGCGGCGGCGGTCTTCCAGATCCAGCTGTGGCGGCCCCGGCGGCGCACAAAGTCCTTTTCGTCTGCAAATTTGCGGCTGGTCTGCTTCAGGGTATCGCGGCCGTGCTCGGCCAGCTCCGCCTCCTTCGCAGCGACCACCGCCGCAATGGCCTCCCGGCTGTATTTACGGAAGACCTCCTCCTTGTCCCGGTGGCAGCGGGCGCAGATCTGCGCGTCGTCCAGATTGGGCCGCCCGCAGACGCAGACCCACAGGCCCTTCTGCTGGTCGGGATAGCCGCTGGCCATCTCGCCCGCAATGGACCGCAGCGTCGTCAGCTGGGCGGAGCGGTGCAAATTGTTGGGCTCGTAGGAGATGGTGTTCTCCTTCTCCCTGCGCCAGACGGAGGAATTGTCAAACCAGACCTTCTCCACCGTGATCTCATAGCGCTCGGGGAGAATATGCCCCTCCACGGGGACGATCATATGGAAGGTCTTTCCGGGGGAGCCGCTCAGGCCGCGTCCGCGGTGGATGATCTTGGCGGTCTCCTCGCCGTCGGCGGAGGACAGGAGCAGCGTGACCTCCACGCTCACCGCCTGCAGAGAGGAAAGGTTGAAGAGCGTCACGTCGCATTCCTGCTTTTCCTCCGTGGGGAGGGTGACCTTCCAGGCTTCAATCGGACAGGTCAGGTCGATGCGCATCATACGCGCCGGCCTCCTTTCTTGGGTATATCAGCAGAAAAATCAGTCGACAAAGAGCATGATCTCGTTGAGCTTCATGACGGAGAACTCCAGCTTCAGGGTCACAGCACGGCCGTCCTCCAGGGTAAAGCCGTAGCGGAGGGTGGCGGAAGCATCGTTGCCGTAGGCAGCCTCGCCGAAGGGGCCTTCGCCCTCCTGTCCGTAGAGAAGCTCGCTGCCGGCATCGACGTCAAGCTCGCCCTCGCCGGAGCGGAAGCGGTTATACACGCTGGCGAAGGTGTCGCCGTAGCGTACTGCGCGGGGGCCTTCCAGGCCATCGGCGTGAATGGCCAGCATGTACAGATGTCCCTGGGTGCGGGCCTCATTGAACAGATAGGTCAGCTCGCAATCGGCATAGGTCTGCACGCGGATATAGCCGTCCGGCCTGTTATCCACCCACTCGTCGGACATCGGCTCGCCCAGCAGATCGATCGCTTCGTTGGGGGTAATGTTGAGGAAATCCAAGCCGGAGAAGACCAGGTCCTCCGCGCCGAAGGCCGTCAGCGCCGCACCGTCATAGGAGGTCGGCACCTGGGCATAGCCCATTTCCAGCGCGCCCAGCATGGCCTTGTACATCACCTGATTGACGTCCTGGAGGGAAATGCGGCTGTTCAGGCCGTACACGCGCACGGCGCTGACCCGGTTCTCCACCATCGTGAAGATCACGCCCGCATCGGTGTAGCCCTCGCCGCCGGTGGCCAGCTGCTCATGCACGGCGTACTGGATGGTCTCCACCCGCTGGCCGTCGCGGAAGACCTCGCCCCACATGGCGGCCACAGGCAGCTGATCCACCGTGTACAGCACGGCGGACTCCTTCGTGCCCAGCAGCTGTGCATTCTCGGAATAGAACGCATTCAGCACCACGGACATGTCGCTGCCGATATTGACATTGCGCAGCCCCGCCTCGTCCTGGGAGGTCAGCACCACGGCGTTCACCGCCGTATCGGCGCTCATCACGGGAGAATCGGCGTACACCTTGCCGAAATCAAACACATACTCATACCCTTCCGCCGTCTGTGCGTCGGCGGGATTGTTCATGGGGGCAGTGGTCATGGCCTTGTCACAGTAGGCCTGCGCCCAGTCGGAGAGCTCCTGCCAGGTCAGGATCGCGCCGGAGGAATCCTCCGCCAGGGCCGCCAGGGGGCACAGCAGCAGCGCCAGCAGCATACACAGCATCTTCTTCATCCTATGATACACTCCTTTTTTCACATCTGCAGAGCAGATGGTATATTCAGCCGATTGTATTTTACCGCAAAATGACCCGGATGTACAGAGTATAAATCCGACACATGTGTAAATTTATCCACAGGCTGTGTTGATCCTGCGGCGTTTGTGTGGATAACGGATGAAAATCTTTCCAGGCCGGGGGTTTTTCAGGGCTGTTCTGCCAGATGATACCAGCCCTTTTGCGCAACGCAGCCGGGCGGCGGCTCGTTTTGTGGATGTGAGCGCGATGAACACGCTCCGCCAAGCCTGCCGCGGCAGCCAAGCAGCGGCAGGGGCGAAAACAAAGGAGGTTCCCCCTATGAAACACATCTCCATGAAGAAGCTGGCGAGCCTGAGCGCTGCCGCTGCCATGACCCTGACGGCATCCGCCGTGGCGGAGACCGCGGACAGCGCCCTTGTGCAGGGCGGCGCGCTGAACCTGCGTCAGACCCCCTCCCTGAGCGCGAAGGTGCTGGGGCAGTTCCCCACCGGCACGATGGTAGAGATCATCCAGGCCGGCGACGAGTGGCATCAGGTTGAGGTGAACGGCAAGGAGGGCTACATGATGGCCCGCTACCTGAACACCGCCGAGAATGCCCAGACCGCCACCGTGCGCACCAACTCCGGCATCGGGCTGAACCTGCGGGAGGCCCCCGGCATGAAGGCCGCCATCCTCACCTCGGTGAAGAACGGCGAAAAGGTCACCGTGCTGCAGAAGGGCCGTGAATGGTGCCGCGTGTCGGCCAACGGTCAGGAGGGCTTCATGTCCTCTGCGTACCTGCGTTTCGGCGCGCAGCCTTCCGCCGCCGGCGGCAAGGTCGCCCTGGTCAACAACCCCAAGGACACCCAGGTGCTCAACCTGCGCCAGTCTCCCAGCCTGGACGCCAAGGTGATCGACTACTACCGCAACGGCGACAAGGTGGTCATTCTCTCCGCCGGTTCCACCTGGCACAAGGTGCAGACCGAGGAGGGCAAAATCGGCTACATGATGGCCAAGTTCCTCAAGGTGACCGATGAAGCGGCGACGGTGAAGCCCTTCCAGGCCAAGGTCATCAACGTCAACGGCGGCTCCTATGTCAACTTCCGCAAAGCCGCCAGCCTGAGCGCGGGCATCATTGACCGCATTGACGTGGGCGCCTCCGTCACCGTCACCGAGCACGGGACGGACTGGTGCAAGGTCGTCATCGACGGGCAGGAGGGCTACATGTCCACCTGGTTCCTGAAGTGGTAAGCAAACGAACAGGACGGCTCCGCCAGGGGCCGTCCGCTTTTTTGACGGCGGGCGAAAACTGGATTTGGGTTCGCCAAGGGGCTCTCCCGCTGGGAGCGTTGTCAGCATCAACTGACTGAGAGGGCCACTGCTGCCGTATGCTCGCCCGATTGCTTTATCTTCAGCAACAAGACTGTTCTGCAGCTTGGAAGCCGCTTTCACGCGTCGAAGGGTCATCGACCCGCGCGCGCAAAGCCGCCGGGGGGAAGCTAAATCAGCTTCCCCCCGGTCCCCCTCTGTTCTCCTGAGTGGGCGTAGTGGCAGTGCAATCGAGCCGCGTTGTTCCTTTTGAGGTCTCGCTGCAGCCGATGCGGTCTGAATATATGGTAGTCTGGAATGAATGGGAATAACCAGGGCCGCGTGACTTCAAAACCTTCCCCCTCGGGGGAAGGTGGCACGGCGTAAGTCGTGACGGATGAGGCCGTTAGCGGCATGCTTGCGCTTCCCGCCAAATCCCAATTTGTCAATGCATTTCATTATCCACAATTTCCACATCATCGGGGATGTTCCTGATTAGCATAGCAGCCGTATTGGACAGTTCAATGTTTTCCGCCAGCGGGAAGTGGACAGGGCCTGTGATGTTGCTTTTTTTGCAGTGAACATTCAATTTTGCGTCTAATAGACCCAAGCTCTCCGGCAGGTTGTCAGCAAAAACCACACTGCCTGCGCTAACTCCTATCACAAATCCATCGTCTTGAATATATGAAAGAAGGGTCTCGCGAAATCCCGTTTTATTCAGTCTTTCCAGCAGGTATGATGTTCTGCCACCGCACAGATATATGACATCAACGGACTGCAGTTCTTCGATCTGCATGTTTCTATGAAGATCGAACACTTGAATTTTGTCCTTCGGAATACCACACTTCAACAAATCATTCATGCATTTGGGTAAAACAGCAATGGCATCCGCATCAATTGCCGCAGTCGGAATAAACAAAGCACTCGTGTCAGAAGGCTTTTTCCCTAACATTTTCAAAAAGTGCTTCTTTATCTCGTCCGTTTCAATGCCACATGATGTTAACATGACTCTCATATCGTTTTTCCTCGGTAAATTCAAGTTTATCGATATCATTTTCTTATGCAATAGATGGAACCACGAACATTGATTGGTTTTCTGATTTGACTTCATTCCTGACTGGTCGTCCCTAAATAGCTACAATCATGATGGTATGCGAAGGACAACGCCATCCATAACTTCATCATCACCGGCAGCGGGATTACTCACGCCCCGGCATTTGCCCCGGCGCACTCCGCCAGCCAGGCCAGCACCTGGGGACGGCTCTGCCGGTCCGCCAGCAGCTTTTCCAGGGCGGCGGCAACCTGTTCGCGGCCTGTGGCCCGTTCCCGGGGATCGTCAAAGAGGCAGCGGCGGGCATTGTAGGCCAGCCAGTCCAGCATGTTGCGGCGGCTGTCGTAGACCGCGGCGGCTTGCTCCGGCAGCGTTCCGCCGGCTTGCATATAGCCCTGCACAAAGGCGGTGAAGCGCGCTTTGTCCGGCGGTGTGCCGGCCCAGGAAAGGGCCAGATCCAGCAGCTCCTGCCCGGGATCGCCGGGGCCCAGGCATTCCAGATCAATGATGCGGAAGCGGCTGCCCTGCCAGAGCACGTTCTTGGGGTCCATATCGTTGTGACACAGCGCCTGACGGCCCTGCAGCAGGGGTACGGCTTCGGCGGCGGCGCGGGTCAGCTGCTTCAGCAGCGGCAGATGGTGGCGGAGCAGCGCCCCCTCGGCCCGGCATTCGCTGTCCCGCAGAAGGTCGGCAGCCAGGCTGTCCCAGTCAATGTCATGGGATTCCGACACCGGTGCATCAGCGCGGCAGAACCGGTGGATGCGGGCCAGCACATCGCCCATCGCGACGCAGTGGACAGGGGTGACGGCGTCCTCCGGGAGCACCTTGCCGTCAAAATAGTCAAACACGAACACATATTGCCCGCCGATGGAGTGCAGCTTCCGCCCCTTCAGGGTCAGGGCCGGGAGAATGGGCAATCCGGCTTCCTCCAGCAGCGCTTCATAGCGCCCGGCGCGGCGGTAGTTCTCCAGCGCATCGGGGCGCTGCATGATCTCCGGATTCAGCAGCTTCACGGCATAGCGGCCCTGCGTGGTGGTCAGCGCCACCATGCGGTGGGTGTAGCCGCCCTGCAGCGGGCGGGGCGGCGCAAGGGGCGTGCCGAGCGCCAGCTCCGCACACAAGCGGGTGAAAAAATCGTCCATACGATACCTCAGCGGTTCAGCAGCGGCTTAAGGAAGTGTCCGGTATAGGACGCTTCGCAGTCCGCTACGGTTTCCGGCGTGCCGGCACAGACCACCGTGCCGCCCGCATCGCCGCCCTCGGGGCCCAGGTCGATCAGCCAGTCCGCCACCTTGATGACGTCCAGGTTGTGCTCGATGACGATGACGGTGTTGCCCGCGTCCGTCAGCTGCTGCAAAACGCTGATGAGCTTCTCCACATCCGCCATGTGCAAGCCGGTGGTGGGCTCGTCCAGGACATAAATGGTCTTACCGGTGGCGCGGCGGGAGAGCTCGGTGGCCAGCTTCACGCGCTGGGCCTCGCCGCCGGAGAGGGTCGTGCTGGCCTGACCCAGCTTCATGTAGCCCAGGCCCACGTCGTAGAGCGTCTCCAGCTTCCGCAGGATCGACGGATGATTCTCAAAGAAGCCCATGGCCTCCTCGATGTTCATTTCCAGCACGTCGTAGATGCTCTTGCCCTTGTAGGTGACCTCCAGCGTCTCCCGGTTGTAGCGCCTGCCCTTGCAGACCTCGCAGGGGACGTAGATATCGGGCAGGAAATGCATCTCGATCTTCACCAGGCCGTCGCCGGAGCAGCTCTCGCAGCGGCCGCCCTTGACGTTGAAGGAGAAACGGTTCTCCTTGTAGCCGCGGGCTTTTGCCTCGGGCGTGGCGGCGAAGAGCTTGCGGATCTGGTCGAACAGGCCGGTGTAGGTGGCCGGATTGGAGCGGGGGGTGCGGCCGATGGGGCTCTGGTCGATGCAGATGATCTTGTCCAGCTGCTCGACGCCCTCCATGGCCTCGAACTTACCGGGACGGGTCTTGGCCCGGTTGAGCACCTTCGCCAGATGCTTGTAGAGGATCTCGTTGACCAGGCTGGACTTGCCCGAGCCGGACACGCCGGTCACGCAGCACAGGCAGCCCAGGGGGAAGGAGACGTCCACGTTTTTCAGGTTATGCTCCTTTGCGCCCCTGACGGTCAGGAAGCCGTGGGGGGGGCGGCGCGCAGCGGGCACCTCGATCCGCCGCCGCCCGGAAAGGAACGCGCCGGTGATGCTGTTTTCGTTCCCGCAGATCTCCTCGAACGTGCCCTCGGCAACGATGTGGCCGCCGTGGATGCCTGCGCCGGGGCCCACGTCGATGATCCAGTCCGCGGCCTTCATGGTGTCCTCGTCATGCTCGACGACGATCAGCGTGTTGCCCAGATCGCGCATACGCTTCAGGGTGGCGATCAGCTTGTGGTTGTCCCGCTGATGCAAGCCGATGGAGGGCTCGTCCAGGATGTACAGCACGCCCATAAGCGCCGAGCCGATCTGGGTCGCCAGGCGGATGCGCTGAGCCTCGCCGCCGGAGAGGCTGCCCGCTGCCCGGCCCAGGGTCAGATACCCCAGGCCCACGTCGGTCAGGAAGCCCAGCCGCGCGTCGATCTCCCGAAGGATGGGCGCGGCGATCATGCTTTCCGTCTCCGTCAGCTCCACGCCTTTGAAGAATTCCCGTACATTCACGATGGACATGGCGGAAACCTCTGCCAGATTCTTCCCGCCCACCGTCACGCCCAGGGCCTCGGGCTTCAGGCGCTGCCCTTTACAGGCCGGGCAGGGCTCCTCCGCCATGTATTCCTCATAGGCGACCTTCATCGCCTCGGAGGAAGTCTCCTGATAGCGGCGTTCCATCGCCGGGATGATGCCCTCGAAGGTTGTGGCATATTTGCCCTGGCCGGTGGGCGTGTCATAAATGAGGGTGACCTTCTCCGCGCCGGTGCCGTAGAGCATGGCCTTCAGGCCCTTTTCCGGGATGTCCTTCACCGGGGTGTCCATGGTGAAGCCGTACTTGTCGCCCAGGGCGGCAAAGTACTGGGCGGACACGCCGCCTTTTTCAGCGGAGTTGAAGCCCATGGCGTTGAGCGCGCCCTGCGCAAGGGTCAGGTTCCTGTCCGGGAAGAGGATGTCCTCGCTGATGACCATCCGGCTGCCCAGGCCCGAGCAGACCGGGCAGGCGCCGAAGGGGCTGTTGAAGGAGAACATGCGGGGCGCCAGCTCCTCGATGGAGATGCCGCAGTCCGGGCAGGCGTAGTTCATGGAAAAGAGATTTTCCGTACCATCCATCATATCCATGATGACCAGGCCGCCGCTTTTCTGGCAGGCAGTCTCAATGGAATCCGCCAGGCGGGACTGGAACTCCTTGCCCGGGCGCACCACCAGGCGGTCCACCACGATCTCGATGGAATGGCGCTTCTTCTTGTCCAGCGCGGGCGCGTCGTCCACCTCGAACATCTCGCCGTCCACCCGCACGCGCACGAAGCCGGACTTGCGGGCGTCCTCAAAGACCTTGGCATGCTCGCCCTTCTTGGCGCGGATCACCGGCGCAAGCACCTGGAAGCGCGTCCGCTCCGGATAGGCGCACATGGCGTCCACCATCTGATCGACGGTCTGCTGGCGGATCTCCTTGCCGCAGCTGGGGCAGTGGGGATGGCCTGCCCGCGCCCAGAGCAGACGCAGATAATCGTGGATCTCCGTCACCGTGCCGACGGTGGAGCGGGGATTGCGGCTGGTGGTCTTCTGGTCAATGGAGATGGCGGGGCTCAGGCCCTCGATGGCGTCCACGTCCGGCTTTTCCATCTGCCCGAGGAACTGCCTTGCGTAGCTGGAGAGGCTCTCCACATACCGGCGCTGACCCTCGGCATAAATGGTGTCGAAGGCCAGGGAGGACTTGCCGGAGCCGGACAGGCCCGTCATCACGACCAGCTTGTCCCGGGGGATGGTCACGTCCACATTGCGCAGGTTGTGCTCCCGCGCGCCCTTGATGATAATGTTCTCGTTCATATGCTGCTCCCTTGGCTGGGTCATATTGGAGGAAAGGTGTAACAATTTGGATTGGCCGTTGCATTCCGGCTGCAATAATGGTAAAATAGGGATGAATTTTGCGAAAAAGAAGGAATCGCCCATGCGCCGCCTGATTGCACTGCTGATGATCCTCATCCTTGCGCTGACGCCCCTGCTGTGTACGGCAGAGGGCGCGAAGCATGCGCCGAAGGAGGATCCCCGGAAGGAAGATCGCCGGGAGGAGGCGGACCGGGACAAGCCGGCGGACAAAAAGCCGGTGCTGACGGTCGTGCCGGCAAAAACGCCCACGCCGACCCCGAAGCCTACGCCTACGCCGGCCCCTACGCCCGTGCCCACCCCCACCAGGGTGCCCACGGCCACGCCGGTGCCCACGCCCGCGCCCACGCCGGAGCCCTCCTGGGAGGAGCTGCTGGATCAGTATGCCCACGACCGCTTCAAGGGCCGCAAGGTGGTGGGCGGCGCGCTGGCGATTGCCCGGGACGGCAAGCTGCTGTACAGCACGACCTACGGCTACCGCAATGCAGGCAAATCCCAGCCGGTGACGCTGGATACCCACTTCCGCATCGCCTCGGTGACCAAGCTGGTCAGCGCGGTGGGCCTGATGCAGCTGCTGGAAAAGAAGCATATCAGCCTGGAAACGCCGGTGCAGGAGATCCTGGGCTTCCGGGTGTTCAATCCGGCCTTCCCGGATGCGAAGATTACCATCCGTCAGGTGCTCAGCCATACCTCCAGCCTGGAGCAGACCCAGTACTATTTCAAGAACTGGGAGACCATGACGGTGTATGCCCCCTACTTCTCCGATGAGTATGCCCCCGGTACCCACTATATCTATTCCAACATGAACGGCGGCCTGATCGGCGCGATGATCGAAGCGCTGAGCGGTCAGAGCGTCAACACCTACATGCAGGAGAACGTCTTCGGCCCGCTGGGGGTCGACGCGGCTTACCATCCGGGATTGCTGGAGGTCACGTCCAATCTGGCGGCCCGCCTGGACAAGCAGGGCCACAACGTCCTCAGCGCCGCCCGGGCGCTGGAGAGCTTCTCCGAATATGAGGATACCTGCAGCCCCATCGACCATACCGACCGGACAGCCGGCGGGCTGTTCATCAACGCCCGGGGCATGATCCGCATCATCTCCATGCTGCAGCGCGGCGGCGAGCTGGACGGCGTACGCATCCTTCAGCCGGAGACGGTGGCGCTGATGATGCAGGACCAGCGCAAGATCCCCGGCAGCTCCGTCAAGGCGGAAAGCGAATACGGCTTGTCCATGGCGCCGGTTTACGGCATGCCCGGCGGCACCTGGTACGGCCATCAGGGCCGCATGGACGGCCTGACCTCCAATATCTACTTCCAGCCGGAGACCGGCCTGAGCATCGCGGTCATCGCCAATGGCTATAACGCCCAGACCGTGGACGGCGTGGCCTCCATCGCCCGCGTATTCATGGAAAAGGCACAGGAGCTGCTTGTGCTGCCCCTGGACGATTGAGCAGCATCAGTATAGCACATTTGTTCCCGTTGCGCAAGGCGAACACGGGGAAAACTTGCCCCCTGAATCATACCATGCCCAGCGTCAGGCGAAACAACGCAGGCGTTGGCTGACAAGCAAGGAGGGAGCGGCGTATGAAGCGCGGCAATTTTGTCATCAAGCTGGTTTTCGGCATCCTCGGCGGTATATTTCTGCTGGTGGGCGCAGGGCTGCTTTGCGGCGCCATTGCGCTGGCCGGCGATCTGCGCAGCATCTTTTCCCTCCCGGAGGAGGAGCTGGCCCTCGCCATCTGCGGCACGGTGTTTTTCAGCATCGGCCTGGTGTTCGGGCTGATCGCCGTGGGCTTTGCCCTGGGCGACCGCCGCGCGGCCCGGCTGGCAGAGGAGCTGCGGCAATACGGTACCCGGGTGCAGGGCGTTGTGGTGGAGGTGCGCGTGGACCGCTCGGTCCGGGTGAACGGCTTCAGCCCCCGCATCGCGCTGGTGCGCTGCCGCTTCTCTTCGGGCGAGGTGACGCTGCGCAGCCATCGGCTGTGGAACCATTGCCCGCTGGAGGGCGACGTGGTGGACGTGCTGTATGATCCCATGGACGAAAAGCGCTATGTGATCGAGGTTCCGGAGATCCTGTAAACAGCCGCAGCGGCCCCAAGCGCCGCAGAACAGAATAGGAAAAACCAGGGCGGTGCAGCAAAACGGCTGTGCCGCCCTTGCCTGTCCCCAGGTCGGAGCAAAGAGACGGAAAAGGAAATCGCTTCCTTTCATATTTAATGGTTGCAAAACGGCAGAAAATATGCGATAATTTTAACGAACGTTAAGAATGTTGCGTGGAGGAGAATGCAGATGAATCTGCTCCATATGAAATATGCGGTGGAGGTGGCGCGGGCCGGATCTCTGAACAAGGCGGCGGAGCGCCTGTTTGTTGCGCTGCCGAATGTGAGCCGTTCCATCCGGGAGCTGGAGACGGACCTGGGCATCACCATCTTTGACCGCAGCAGCAGAGGCATGAGTCTCACCCCGGAGGGCGAGGAGTTTATCGGCTATGCCAAGAGCATCCTGCGCCAGATCGAGCAGGTGGAGCAGCTGTACCGGGACGGTGGCCCCGTCAAGCAGCGTTTTTCGATCTCCGTCCCCCGTGCCTGCTATATTGCCGACGCCTTTGCGGCTTTCTCCGGGACGCTGACAGAGGAGCCGGCGGAGATCTTCTACAAGGAGACCAACTCCAAGCGCACCATCCAGAATATCCTGGAGCATGATTACAACCTGGGCATCATCCGCTATGCGGAGGATTATGACCGGCATTTCAAGACCATGCTGGAGGAGAAGGGCCTGCACTGCGAGCTGGTGACGGAGTTCTCCTATGTGCTGCTGATGAGCCGGGAAAGCCCCCTGGCACAGCTCGACCATATCACCTTCAACGATCTGCCGGGCTATATTGAAATCGCCCATGCGGACCCCTATGTGCCCTCCCTGTCCATGGCCAAGGTGCTCAAGGAGGAGCATCCGGACAATATCGACCGGCGGATCTTCATCTTCGAGCGCGCCAGCCAGTTTGAGCTGCTGACCCGGAATGCGCAGACCTTCATGTGGGTTTCCCCCGTGCCGGAGGATACGCTCAGCCGCTACGGCCTCGTGGTGCGCCGCTGCGATGAAAACCGCAAGGTCTATAAGGACGTGCTGGTCTACCGCAAGGGCTACAGGCTGACCGAGCTGGATCAGCGCTTCATCACCGCCCTGTGCGAGGCGAAGCGGAAATACTTATAAAACACAGAAAATCCATCGGATTCTCCCGCCTGCAAAGCTGGTGCATCCGGGCGCAAAACGCCCATTCCTGCCATCGGTTATCGCGGGTGATAACAGGGATTATCCCGATTCATAATTGCCGCCGGTACGAAAGTTTGTTAAAATAATAACGTACCGGCCGGGAGAAGCGCTCCCGGAGCACGGCAGCGCCGGAAGGAAAGGGCGCTGCGGCCTGCAGGCGGAAAAGGCGCAGGGTGCCGCCGCCGGGCAGCATGAATTGAGGAGGAGAACAAGTCATGGAAACGAAAGTGTACGACGTTGTTGACAGCGTGGAGAAGCTGGAGTCGGCCATCGCCCGCACCCGCAAGGCGCAGCAGCTTTTCGCGACCTACACCCAGGAGCAGGTTGACCGCATTTTCCTCGCGGCCGCCTCTGCCGCCAACAAGGCCCGCATTCTGCTGGCAAAGATGGCGGTTGAGGAGACCGGCATGGGCGTTGTGGAAGACAAGGTCATCAAGAACAACTACGCTGCCGAGTATATCTACAACGCCTACAAGGACACCAAGACCTGCGGCGTGATCGAAGAGGACAAGGCGTACGGCATCCAGAAGATTGCCGAGCCCATCGGCGTCATCGCCGCCGTCATCCCCACCACCAACCCCACCTCCACCGCGATCTTCAAGTGCCTGATCGCCCTGAAGACCCGCAACGCCATCATCATCAGC
>JAFQIB010000095.1 GCA_017397765.1 Clostridia bacterium
ATACTCCGGACCATGCGCAGACAGCAGGTATTTCAATCCACCCACCCCGCGTGGGGTGGGACATATCGTTCCGGCAGGTGCGTGCAGAGGCGGTATTTCAATCCACCCACCCCGCGTGGGGTGGGACCAGCTCCTGCCCTCATGCCGGTGCTGGAGGGAACATTTCAATCCACCCACCCCGCGTGGGGTGGGACGTGACAAGCATGAGCTGTATGTGGACGTCTACAAATTTCAATCCACCCACCCCGCGTGGGGTGGGACCGTGTGATGATCCTCAAGGCTCTGAGGCTCGCGCAATTTCAATCCACCCACCCCGCGTGGGGTGGGACAGCAGAAGTGACTAACAAATGCGCGTGGCGCATTGTCAACTTCTAACAAAGAGAATCCATCAGTGGATGGATGCACCATAGACAACTTGAACAACAAGGCGCGAAAACCTGTAAACCCCTTGCGGAATCCGGTGCGAACCTACCAGCAATAACATGCGAGCTGTTACTTCGCACGGCTACAGGATGAGGTCTCCTTCGATCTCGAAGGTTTCTTTAGCGCCGATGTGAGCAACCTTGCCCTGATAATTGTTACCCAGCGTGTAAAAGCGCAGGCTGTCGCAGCTGGTATCAATGAGTTGCTCCAAATCATGCTTGCTCAATGTGAATCAGCGCCCACTGCCTGGGACAATAGGCAAAGTGCTGCAGGCCGGAGATCTGCAAAGGCTCGCGGGGCATATCACATACCCTCGATCACTTCGCAGGCCAGGCCGGGCAGCTCGTCCAGCTGGATGTCATAGTCTGCCACAGAGGCAGGCGCATCGACCTTGGGCGTCACCTTCAGCAGCCGATGCACTTTGGCAGAGGAATACTGGCCATCCTTGCAATTATGCTCCCACCAGCAGACCTGCACCACTTCCATGGAGCCATCAGGACGGGCGGCAGAGGCGTCATTGACGAACAGGGTACGCAGGGCTTCCTTCACCACCAGGGCATCCTCCTGGGAGAAGCCGGTCTTTTCCGCCAGCTGCACATTGATGGAACCCTTCACCTGATACAGCCCGAAGCGCACGAAATGCTTCATCCCCATGGTGTCGCTGCCACGTTCGGCTTCGTTCTTGCGCTCGCCGCTGACACTCTTGGTGATCTGCATGGAGTAGGCGTCCACCGGATCAACGCTGACTGCCTGGTGGATGGATACCGGGCCGCGAACGCCCACAGACTTGCAGTCAAAGCTATTGAAGGCAAATACCTGACCGAAGGTACGCACATCCAGCCATTTTTCGCAAGCTACCCTGGCAAATTCATCCTGCTTCTTGATGCCTTTCAACACGTTTGCGCGATCCTTCAGGCTGATGCAGTCATCGCTGCGACGGTCATCGGACTGCACAAAGATGTCATGCCCCAGATCCTGCATCCTGTTGCGAATCTTGCGCTTGATGCACACATCGGACATCTCGCCAAAGCCCTTGTAGTCCGTGCGGGGCCGATTGCCGTTGAGGGGATCACCGTTGGGGTTGGCATTGGTGACAGAAAGCAGCACAGCAAAGTCGATCTTCTTGTCAAACTTCATCGGAATGTTCCTCCGTTTCTTCGTTATCCTTCTTGGTGTAGAGCACACTCTTTTGCAGGTAGTAGCCGGGGAGATAAGATTCAGACAGGGGATCGCCATATTTCTCGGTTTCTTTGAGCGACAAGTGGATTTGCTCCATAATTTCGCCGATCAGCTTCTCGTATTTTGTCCGAAGCCCGACGTGCAGCCGGGGATAATAGGCGTTTTTCAGTTGCTCCATGATGACCATGAAGGCGTATCCGGGACGTTTGACGAGCACAGATTGCATGCGGATCGCATTGGGCTCACGCTTCTCGTCCTGGTCGTAGGTATCTCGCTCAATCTTCTCCATCACGGCCAACAAGCGTCCCCATTGATAGCTCCGATCCTTGCGTTCGGGTTCCAGTGCCAATTTGATTTCCCCCTTTTGACGGTCGATGTAGTACTTTCGTATGGCTGCGCAGGTGATGCACAGCAGCTTGTTGCGGTTGGCTTTACTGTACACCTGAAGGTTTCCGGCTTTGCTGACCAGAGCCTGCATGATATCCAGCGGGAACGCAGCCTGGTCGATACGGCAGGAAAGCAGACGCTGCATCTGGGGTGCAATCAGCTTTTCGTCCGGCTCCACCTTGCCAGCCTCGCCACGCTGTGTGCCAAAGGCGAAGGCGATCATGTTGTACAGCAGCGGGGACTGTACGCCGTGGTAGTAGTCCTTCCAGCAGCAGGTTTCGTCCCAATATGCCAGGCGGTCAAGGAAGTCCGAGCCCAGCATTTCATTATAGTAGGTAATAGCCAGGCGTCCGGTGGTGGCGGCATCAAAGGCGGCGATGATTACCTGATCTTCGGGCTGCCATTTATCCTGATAACCAACCAGCTTGCGCTTGAGATCCTCGCGGTAGCTCCGGTAATCCGGTAAGGCTTCTTCTTCCTCAAACTGAAAGAGGAAGGGCAACGTAAGCTTTGGGACGGTGCGTCCCTGAGGATTCCAGCAGACAAATGCACGACCACCCTGGATCGCTCCCTGGGTGCTGATGATCCACTTGAGGGCGTTGTGAGCCTTCTGTGAGGCAAGGTAGCCCACGGAGGCTGCTTCCTCAGGTTCAGCAAAACGACCACGGTAGGTGAAATTGGCAGAGTCGTTGGCAGAGATAATCTTTGCATTGCCGTTGAGGGAGAAAGCCCCCTTCAGGTGCTGCCATGTGATGTGTGTATCCTCTCCTGTCAACATGCAGAGATTGGTTTCCCCCTGCTTTTGCGACAGATAGTAGGAGGAATAGGCCTTCATCAGGTCGACATCCTCCCACACAGCAGTCTTGTCATCAATACCCAGTCCAAGCACACGCCAGCAAACCATGTCCTTTCCTTTGTCGGGGGACATTCCAGCATTGATCAGGTCACTGCGCAGTGTGCGCTGCTGGATATAGACCAGAATCGCCTTTGCTTTAGGATGAGCATATGCCGACTGACACCATTGCGTGAGGTTGCTAATGTACAGGTTAAACTTGACCTCGTCATCGCCCAGCAGGTAGCCCAGTTGCTCACACAGCGGGTGGGCAGCAGGGCTGCTTGTACGGCCAGCGGATTCCTCCGTTACTGGAATGATGATCTTCTTGTCCTTATCAGCAAGCTTTGCGCCTTTGAACGCTCCATCCGCATTGATGGTGACTTCGATCTGCGCCTTGGTTACAATGTGGCCGATGGGGGCCAGGGGTTCTTCTTTGCCCTCTTCATAGAGGCCAACAATCTTTTCCATGGCTTCGTAGGTTTCCAATGCCTTTTGCAAAAGTCCCATCAGGTCACCTCCCCATATTCACGCAGACCAGAGAAATTGCCTGTATCCTCGCCAAAGGATTTCATGCTCATGGCTTTGATGGGCTTGTGCATGGGACACTCTTCCGGCCGGACGAATTTGATGATCCCCTTCTCCATCACTGGCCGCCAGAGATTGACAGTCATTTTGCCTGCGGTTTCCTCGGAGTAAGCCTCATCGGCATAGGTCATGCCATGATACATCACCCCGAAGGACAGCTGTGGCAGATCGTCGTAGTCGCCTTCGCCTTCACCGAACACGCAGGGTTCCACATAGGCCTGGCACTCGCGGGTGCCCAGGAATACATCCCTGCGCCCACCACGGCGAATCATTTTTTTAGCGATCTCGTGATGCTTGTTTTCGTTCCGATCTCCCGCCAACTCAGGACGGTTCATGTTCCACTCGAAATGGGCGCGCACCTGGTAGCGGCAGTCCTTCAGGTAGGTGTAGTAGGCCAGGTCGTTACCGCCGTTGTACTTGATGGGGCGGATGCTCTTGACCTCCGTCTGGATACGGTTCATGATGCGCACTTCATCTATATACCAGATGATGGTAGGCTTCCAGTAAATTGAGGAAAGCACGCCCTTGAGCGCCTCGTATGTAGGCACCTGGTAGCTGTTTTTCTCGCCGCCCACACGCATCAGTGGATCGGAGAACAGCGCATACGGTCCGTAGACCTCGAACTCTACAATATTAGGGTGCTGCACAGATCATTTCCCTCCTTTATGCCGATATTGCTGTCGTAATAGTCGTTGTTCAGGGCATAGATGCTGCCGTCCAACAGCGTAAACGCCATTCCTTTTTCCAACATCTGTTCAATTTGCCCGTTTGTAACCGAAACGGTATAAGGCTTTGCTTTTTCCAGCAACCTGGCTACACTGGCAAGGTCATATCGAAGATCATCGTTCGATAATTCATCCATGATCTTTTTTCCCTCACCAAATGACACAAGAACACTCTCGCTGTTGCTGTCAAACACCTCGAACCATTTCCCCGCCGTGCGGAAGGCCTGGTTGAGCAAATAAGGGGATGAGGATTTCGACAGGAACTGCGTGTTGGTTGAAAGCAGCTCGAAAAGGTATTGTTCGTTGACGTAATAATCCTGTGCTCGCTTCGGCATATCGACATACAGGGCCGTATAATAATCCCGTACAGCTGCGTCAGAGGCAAGGTCGTGATCGTAGTATGCCGGATGCTGGCGATATTCCGCCAACAGCTTTGTCAAAGCAGCTTGCGCCTCGCTGATCTCTTTGAGCGGCCCCAGCTTTTCACCTTTCAATGTGCAGATGCGTACCGGCTGAGGATCGGTGTGTTCGCCATGGCGGTTGCATCGTCCGGCGGATTGCACAATGCTGTCCAACCCGGCGGCCAAGCGAATAACTGAACCGAAGCTGATATCCACGCCGGCCTCGATTAACTGTGTCGAGACGCAGATCAATTTCTCCTTCCCTGCCAAGGCCGTGTTCAGTTCTTGCAGCACCTGCTTACGATGCGCCATGCACATGCTGGCGGACAGATGGAAAAGCCTTGCATTTGTCGTTTCTCTCAGCGTATGGAACAGATCGGCTGCCTCGCGTTTGGTATTGCAAACCACCAGCAGACTGTTGGTGGTTTCAAGTGTTTTGCGTGCAAGGTCAGCAAGCTCCGCCATGGAAAAGGAACCAGCATCCTGAATCTTTGTCCGTTGGAAAAGCGGCGCATACTGCTTGAACATAGCATCGCTGATCAACGGCTCGCAGGGGATCATTTTGCGTTCTGCTTTGTCGAAAGCCGGCTGCGTCGCGGAGCAAAGCACCACCGTCGCATTGCAGCATCTGACCAGGAAATTGATGGCGCAGTTGAACATGGAAAGCATCCTGGGTGGCAGAGATTGTACTTCATCAATGATGATGACGCTTTCACATAACGCATGGAAACGCCGCACCGAGGACATTTTGCCGCTGAACAGCGTATTCAGCAGCTGTACAAAGGTCGTGATAATCATGGGCGCATCCCATGTTTCCTGCATATATTCCGTTTGCGCCACCTGCTCCGGCGTTGCTTCTTCCTGCACCAGATTGGAATGATGCTCCAGCACAAGAACACTGTCGCCAACCGCCGACTTGATTACATCGGCATTCTGCTCGATGATGGAAAGGAAGGGGGCAACATAGAAGACTCTTTGCATCTTGTTCTTTTTGGCATGAAGCACTGCAAACCGTATGGCTGCCAGCGTTTTACCGCCACCGGTGGGCAGGTCGAGGCGATAAAGCCCGGGGGGATTCTCTGCTGCGGCAACGCAACAGTCGGAAAAGGCTCTGCGAGCCAACTGGATGGGTTTCTCCTGCGGAAAGGACATGATGTGTTCGTCAACTCGCGCAGCACATTCTGCCCAGTCAGGCGGGTTGTTCTGTGGAAGGGGGAGGTTGTCCATAAAACATCGGGTGTCGGTTCTGTCTGCTTCAACGATGGCCGAGGTGATCAGACGCGCCAGCAGCCCCAGAGCATAGCAGCATTCCTTTTCACTTCTGACATAAGCGTGAATCCTCAGCTGAAAAAAAGCGGTGATCTCCTTCTTCGCCTCGCTGAAAAGCTGCACGATTTCGTCTTTGGCCGCACATTCTTCATAAAAGGATGTGATCGCTCGGTAGTCATAGGTGGGCTGGTGCTTCAGCCGATGATCAAACCCGCTTTCATGCCGTTCATTCCACAGATCAAACAACCCGTGGTGACTGCCAATACAGATGGCAATGACCTCGGCCACAATATTTTCCATAGGCTGATTGTTTAGAGTATGAAACAGCTCCATGATACAGCGCACACCAGCAAAGGTATGGATCACGCTGCCCTTGCGAACTGGTTCGTTGTTGCTTGCTCGGGTAATGTAATCATCAAATTCATCTGTGAACTTACCGCAGTCGTGCAGTAAACCCGTCAAGTACCCCGTTGCGCTCAACCCGCAGGGGGCAAGAATACATTTCGCAAGATCGGCAACAGAACGTGAATGCTCCGCACAAGTCTGAATGCGATGCGGATTTGACAATGGATCAATGTGCGCTGTATGCATATTTTTCTCCATAAAGGATTGAAATAACGGTACAGGAGTTGCAATGAATATATTTTAGTACATACACATGCCTATGTCAAGTTTGTCTGTATATAAAATAAACATATATTGAAATAGTATTGCAAATTTCAGAATCAAATGATATAATCAATTGTCGCATCAAGCAATACCCTTGATGTGTGGATTGAAAAAATATATGTTTGTTTTTTCACAGGGAGAACGCCGCGATATGTGATTATCACGGCGTTCTCATAATACGAGGAGGAGCTATGATCACATCGTTCTGCATCGAATGGCATAATTGGGGCGACATAACACCCGTATATCATGTAGCAACAGAGACCACAAAGGTTTTCCGGCGAAAGAAGCTGTTGACCACCGGTCAATACAATGACATTGGCAATGCCTTCATTACGACCTCAATACCTCTGAGCCAAGAGAAGTGTGACTATCTGTTTTCATTGATTGATACAATCGTTTCAGAAGCCTCCGGCAAAGGCTATATGCAAAAGATCTGCGATGGCTATTACTGGCGCCTTCTGATCCGTCACAGTGATAAGCATGTTCAGATGATCGAAGGTACTACTATCGCCCCCAACACCGCCTGCGAATTGGAGCTTGCCATCAGAGACATTCTCCATTCTGAAAGATATATGGGGCGTCCGCATCTGTTTGGCATTTGTTAACAAATACACAGCCGCCTGCTGGTTGGAAAACAGCAGGCGGCTTTCAATATACAGTTATTCGTTCATGGTCTCAACCATCAGCCTTGCTCCCAGCTTGAAGCTGTTCTGAAACAGCATCAGCTCGGACAATATCTGATAGATGCGTTTCTTCAACTCAATCATTTTCCTGATCTCCTTATTCTGGTAGTAGTCTCTGCAAGTCTGACTCTCCAGAAATATTGGCAAATCATTGGTAAACTGAGTTTGAAGCACAGAAAACGCTCATTTGGGGGCGCTATAAGAAGATTCAGGACGTTTTATCGTGCCGGGGAAATCCTGCCGTGGCCAACAAACATCATCTTCATCATCTATCACGTTCCCTTGCCCACCGGTGCACCTGCCCGTTCATGGTTTTCCCCGCTTGGGGACAAAGCCGCTGAACACGGTTTTGTCGTCATCGCTGCGCACGGAAATATCGCCGCCGCGATCGTTCAGGGTCTTCCTGACGATGTGCAGGCCCATGCCGTGGCCGCTGCCCTTGGTCGTGAAGCCGGGAATGAAGATATGCTCCCGGATCTGATCGGGAATCTTCTCACCGGTGTTCTCCACGCAGAAGGTGTAGTGCTTGACATTCTCCGCCAGGGAGATGCTGAGGCTGCGCTTCTCCTGCGGCAGGGCCTCCATGGCGTCAATGGCGTTGTCGATCAGGTTGGACAGCACCTTGCACATCTCCCAGTCCGGCATGGTGTTTTCCAGCAGATCCCACTTGGAGGCAATGGACACCTGCGTCCTTACCCCCGCCTTCTCACAGGCAGCGACCTTCACCTGCAGCAACGCATTCACCGCAGGGTTTGCCGTCTTCATCACGCGGCTGACCGCAGTGATCCGGCCGTACACCTGCTCGATGTAATCATTGGCCTCGGCGTATTCCTCCATCTCGATCAGGCTGTACACCACCTGCAGATGGTTTAGGAAGTCGTGGCGCTGGGCGCGCAGGGTGTTGTTGAACTGACTCATCGCATCGATGGTGTCGTCCATGTCATCCAGCTGGTTGAGCAGCTTGCGGGTGGACAGAGCCTCCCGGATGTCCACCACCGCGCCCCAGATGATAACCAGCGACGCCACAATCGTCAGCGTGAGCATCAACCGATAGCTGGTCTCGATTTCCGGGACGATCACCACGGCGATCAGCACCACCAGGATCAGCAGCACCTGCAGGCCGTTAATGACGATGGCATAATGGGTTGCCTTGCGGACGGAGGGATTTCCAGCCGGATTCTTCAGCTTCAGCTTCATCGTTTCCCCTCCCTCGCCTGCTGATTCTTCAGGATGGTCGCCTCATGGCCCATTTCGGTGGGCCTGTAATACTTCTTGCCCTTGACCTCGGGCGGCATGTACTCCTGCTTCACCCAGTGGCCGGGGAAATCATGGGGATATTTGTAGCCGTCGCCCGCGCCGATGCGCACATGACCCTGATAATGGGTGTCCCGCAGATGCACGGGCACCGGGCCGTAGCCGCCCTTTTCCGCATCGGCCAGGGCTTCGTCCACCGCCGCGCATACAGCGTTTGACTTGGGGCTTTCGCACAGGGCAATGATCGCCTGGGCGATGGGCAGCCGTGCTTCCGGCATGCCGACAAATTCCAGATCCGCCGCAGCAGCCTGCGCCTGGAGCATCACCATGGGATTGGCCTGCCCCACATCCTCGGAGGCATGGGCAATGATGCGCCGGCAGATGATCCGCGGGTCCACGCCGGCATAGATCAGCCTTGCAAACCAGGCCAGCGCCGCATCGCTGTCCGAGCCCCGCAGGCTCTTGCAGAAGGCGCTGAGCATATCGTAATACAGGCTTTCGTCGCAGCGGAGCATGGGCTTCTGGATGGACTCCTCCGCCACGGCAAGATCCACATGGATCACACCGTCCTCCCCTGCCGGGGTGGTCAGCACCGCCAGCTCCACCGCGCCCAGCGCCGCCCGGGTATCGCCGCCGGCGATGCGGGCGATGTGCCGGAGTGCATCCTCCTCCATGCGGACGTTAAGCGCCCCGTAGCCCCGTTCCTTGTCCGCAAGCGCCCGGCGCATGGCGGTGATCACATGCTGCTCATTCAGCGGCTGGAACTGGAATACCCGGCACCGGCTGACTATGGCGGGTGTCATGGCGATCATGGGATTCTCGGTGGTGGAGCCGATAAAGCGGATGATGCCCCGCTCAATGGCCGGAAGGATGGAATCGCTCTGGGCCTTGGACCAGCGGTGACACTCATCCAGCAGCAGATAGGTCGGCTGACCATACAGGCTGCGCCGCTCCTGGGCAGCCTTGATCACATCCCGCACGTCGGAAACGCCGGAGGTGACCGCATTGAGCTGCACGAAGGCCGCCTTGGTGGCCCCGGCAATGATGGAAGCCAGGGTCGTCTTGCCGCAGCCGGGCGGCCCGAAGAAAATAGAGGAGGTCAGGCGGTCCGCCTCAATGGCGCGGCGCAGCAGCCGTCCCGGCCCCACCAGATGCTCCTGTCCGATAAACTCGGACAGATCCCGGGGCCGCATCCGGTCCGCCAGCGGCGCACTCTCCTCCACAGAAAACAAATCATTCATGCCATTCATCCTTTGCATCACAGCAGCTTCGGCAAAATCAGGATCAGCAGCGCAATCTGCACAATCAGCAGCGCCGGGAAGCCCAGCCTGAAATACCAGTGCTTCGTCTTATGGCGGAAGAAAAACATGCCCGCCGTGCCGCCCAGCCCGCCAAACAGCGCCGTCACCAGAAACAGCGTCTTCTCCGGAATCCGCCACGCGCCGGCCTTCGCCTTCGCCTTATCGATCCCCATCAGGGAAAATGCCAGCCCGTTCATCACGATCAGCACCACAATCAACACCGGCACCATCATGCTTCTCCCTCCGTCCCACATTCCAAATTCATAATTCCTAATTCCTAATTCATAATTCTGAATTAAATCTGCCCATCGTCGCCCTTGCGGAAATCAATGGCCAGAATATCCCCTCTCGGCACCGACACAGTCCGGGGCGAGCGGGTTGTGATAAAGTCCACCGAGTCAGCATCATAGCGCAAGATCCGGGCATTGACCTGGCTGAGCGTGCCGTCCTCCGCCATCAGCATCAGGCGGATGACCCGGTCATGCTCCAGGGAATAGCGGAGCAGCCTTTCCATGATTCAGTCCCCCACCTTCCAGATCGTTGCTTCAGGATTCTCAAACACCCTCGTGAACAGCCCGTCCAGCGTTTCATGCAGCGCCTGCTGGCGGCGGGCTCTCAGCTTGGCCAGCAGCCGTTCGTCCTCTGCCGTCAGCTCCGGGAAGGATGCCATGATCTCCTCCTCGTCGCTCAGGCCGTAATCAAATATCCACTGGCGGCACTGCGCGTAGACCGCCCGGGCGGAATAGTCCCATGCTGAGAAGGCATAGGGCACGCCGGTGTAATCCGTCCGTTCATAGCTGGAGACCAGGATGTAGTCCACGCTGTATTTCTCCAGCACGTCCAGATGATTTGCCGGATCGAGATAGAAGCGGCTGATATCCGCCTTCCGCTCCGTGGTATCGATGCCGTGATAGTACAGCCACAGATCCGGGCCGCAGACGATGTCCCGCCCGGCAATGGAGGCCACAGGGTTGAGGTGGTGCACGCCGGTGAGGAAGGTCGCGTCCTCCTCGGTGTTGTCCCGGGCATAGACGCCGGCTGCCACGCTGTCGGCAGAGAAGGCCATGTATTCGCTGACCGCCTCGCGCCACAGCGTCAGCCCGGCAGACAGGAAGAAGGTCACCGCTGCCAGGCCGGCGATCACAGGCCGGGCCCGCAGCCCCCTCAGCTTCTGCCAGAGTCTCCTGCACCAATCCGCAACGATCAGGCAGCACAGCAGCCACGCCAGGTACAGGAGCTTGTTGTTATCGTAGATATTGGGCTGGAAGCGGATGCACTCCGCCGCCAGGATGATGGGCAGCGCGCCGGCAAAGATGCGCCGCCAGCGGGGATTCCTTTCAAACAGCGCAAGGATCAGGATGATGAAAGGCAAGCCGATATTCTTGACATAGAACCATCCGTAGCCGTCGATCATGCCGGAGAAGGTGCCGTCGCTGGAGTTGACCCAGTTGAACCAGGGCTGGATGAAGGTATTCTGCGCCTGCTCCATCCCCTCCTGGAACACCTGCCGGAAGGTGAAGCCGAAAAGCTGCGGCACGCTCAGCACGCAGGCGATCCCGCCGTAGAGCAGATACCAGCGCAGCTCCAGCCAGAAACCCCGGCCCACGCTCAGCCCGTCCAGGGGCCGCCAGCCGGAGGCGACTGCCGCAGTCAGCACTGCCAGCAGCCCGAAGGCGGCAGGCAGCCACCAGCTGACCCCGGCAGTGCTCATCAGGTGCAGCGCCAGCAGCACGGCAGCCAGCACGCCCTGGCAGCCCGCCGCCGCCCACAGCAGCAGCTTGCGCCAGCGGGGCATCTCCCCTGCCGCAGCTGTTTCCGGTTCGCCCGAATGGAAGCCGTCATACACCAGCAGCCCCAGGGAGCAAAGCGCCAGCGCCACAAAGGAGTGGGTATGGATCAGCGGCAGCGCGCCGCCCCACACGCCCAGCAGGATCACCGGACGCAGACGGCCGGACTGCGGCTTTCCGGGCCGGAAGGTCGTAAACAGCAGGTAGAAGCAGGGAATCACCATGCACCAGCCGCCCAGCAGCGTCCGCTGGGGCAGCATCAGGTCGGCAATCACGTTCGACCAGCGCAGGTTGTTAGGCGTGGGCTGGTTGGTGGGGGTCATGTAATAGCCGTCCAGGATGGCCTCGATCCGGCTCCACCAGGACATCGTGCCGTCGTACTCAGTGCCGCCGGCGAGGTCGAAATCATACAGGAAGCCAAGACCGCCGTTGAGGAAGAACAGCAGCGCCGCCAGGACGGCTGTCCTTCTGCCCGCCGTCATATCCCGCGCCAGGCACATCACGCCCATGTAGCACAGCGCCATCATCAGCGTGCCGGGCACAGCCAGCGCTGCCTGCAGGGGCCAGCCAAAGAGATAAAAGGTGGTACTCAGGCTGTCCGTCAGGAAGGGATAGGACAGCTGCATGCCGGGAAAGAGCGAATAATCCGGCGGGAAGGCGGCGTTCTTCAGCGAGGTCACGAAGCTCATGTGCATCGCCAGATCGCCGTAGGTCGCCTGTCCGACCCACCAGCTGCCGTCATCCATGATGCGGACGTTATGGGTAAACTGGAGATAGGCGGACAGGAGCGTCAGCGGCAGCGCGACCAGGAGCATCTGGAGGCCCAGGCGCGTTTCCCTGTCGTCCCAGGGCTTTGCGGGCGCCTTGTCTCGCAGCAGGACTGTGCCGCCCGTCAGCAGAGCCAGCGGGATCAGCGCCAGCAGGTGGCCCGTCACGGAGAACTTCACCGCAAAGGCCATGAGTGCCGGCAGCCACATCATCAGCAGCAGGCCCAGCGATGCGCCCAGCCAGATCCGGGTCAGCACGGATTTGCGCGGCAGCAGGCTGCGGACCATGCACAGGCCGCAGAAGATGTACGCCGCGAGGTACAGGATTGCGATCATCAGGGAAACCTCCAATGGTCGGTTCAGTATGTCAGCTTTGGTGTTTGCTGGGGGAGCAAAGCAGCACAGAGGACACTTGGCTTCCGCAACAAACCCGAAGGGGTCTGGGGGCGATCGGAAAGCCCCCAGATACCCGCATTGAAGAAACGACGGGGAGAAGCGGCGTGGCTCCTCCCCGCTGTGTGGGTTACAGGTATTTGGGTCAATCGACGATCTCCGCCGGAACGTAACCGCCACCACCGCTACCGTCATTCAAAGACAGCATCCGAACATCAGTCATTGTATAGAAGGACATTTCATAGCGCTTGCTGTCTCCGGCTGCGTAGATGAGAGTCAGCGTACCGCTTTCTATACTCCACCGGAGATCCTCTGCATGATCAAGGCAGCTTCGTGGAATCTGCACATTTGTCATACTGTTATCCTGGTACGCGTCACTCAACGCATATGCAACGCCAGTACCGTCCTCGTTGAAAGTCAGCACTTCCGGCGCGACGTATCCGCCTTCATAGAGCAGCCACGTTCCAATAAGATCATCCGTATTCTGATTTCCGTTGTTCAAAACCCAACAGACAGTCAAAAATACAACAGCAGCGACTGCAGCTGCGATCGCTACAAGTGTTTTTCTCTTCATGGCCTGGCTCCCGTTCTTCCTTTTCTTTGCAGCTGTGCGGGCTGTTTCTCGAATCCGTTGGATTCTCGAAAGGCGCATGGAGCTTTTTCGTCTGCGGACGGAGGTCTCCGACGGGCAGGGCCTCCGCGGCCCTGCACCCCGCAAGGGTCACAGACCCTTGACCCTTTTTTCCCGCTTCCTTGTTAGTTGAAATAAGTCTGCAGCAGCTTCAAGCCCGCATCCATATCGCGCATGTCGATGACCTCACAGGCGCTGTGGACATAGCGGCAGGGAATGGAAATCGTACAGACCGGAATACCACCGCGGCTGGTCTGCATGGCAGAAGCATCCGTGCCGCCGTAGGGCAGCACCTCGCGCTGGGTCTTCACGCCGGCCTGCTCGCCAGCCTCGATCAGCGCCTCGCGCAGCGCCGGATTGGAGATGCTGCCGCGGTCCATCACCTTCACGGCAATGCCCTCGCCCAGCTTGATCTCCGGCAGCGTCACGCCGGGGGTATCGCCCCAGCCGGTCACGTCCAGCGCAATGCCGATATCCGGCTCCTTGGCAAAGGAAGCGACCTTCGCGCCGCGGCAGCCGACCTCCTCCTGCACGGAGAACACGGCAATGATGGTGTCCTGGGTCTCCCCCACCGTCTGCAGCAGCTTCACCAGCAGCGCGCAGGCGCAGCGGTCGTCCATCGCGGGAGCAGCCACCCGGTTTTCGCCCAGGCGGAAGCAGTCGTTGGCGTACACGCACACATCGCCCAGCTGCACCATCCGCTTTGCGTCATCCTTGTCCTGCGCGCCGATATCAACGAACAGATCCTTCAGCGCGGGCTGGCCGGACACAGGCTGGGCCACCACCACGCCGTGCACGCCATTGGGGAACACCACATGGCGGTTATAGCTGTTCACCATACCGATGCCGCCCACGTTGGTCACCCGTAGGAAGCCTTCCTTCTCAATGCCGGTGACGATATAGCCGATGTGATCCATATGGGCGGAGAGCATCACCTTGCGGGGATTCTCCCCCTTGCCCAGCTTGGTGGCGATCAGGTTGCCCAGCGCGTCCACCTCAACCGTATCCACACAGTCCTTGATTTCCTCCCGGATGACGTCGGCCACAGGCGTTTCCAGGCCGGAGGGGCCCACGGGAGAGAGCACCTTCTTCAGCAGATCAAACATAGTCATTATCTCCTTCTATCAAAGGGCCGCCATAAGGGCCTTGGTCAGTTCAAACTGGGCGTCAGCATCGCTGAGCTTGATGACGCTGGAGGGGCTGTGAATGTAACGGCAGGGCACGCTCAGCACGATCGTGGGAATGCCCTGGCGGGCCCGCTGGATCGACCCGGCGTCATTGCCGCCGGACACGGAGCCCTTCACCTGATGGGCAATCCCCGCCTGCTCCGCCACATTCAGCGTCTTGCGGAAGAGCTCCCGGTTGACGATGGAGGAATTGTCCATGAAGGAGACCGCCACGCCCTCGCCGGTTTTGCAGACCTGCACCGCCTCAGGAACGTCGCCCAGGTCGTTGCAGGTGGTGCCCTCCAGGACGATGCCGATATCCGGCTCCTGGGCAAAGGCAGCGCCGCTTGCACCGCGGCAGCCGACCTCCTCCTCGGAGACGAAGGCCGCGATCAAATCGCAGGGCAGCTCCTCCTCCAGCAGCCGCAGGATCGTCCAGCAGCCTACCCGGTCATCAAAGGCCTTGCCGCAGGCATAACCCTCGCCGAATTCCACATAGGGCGTATCAAAGCTGATATAAGTGCCCAGCGGGGCCTTGCGCTCCGCCTCCGCCTTGTCGGCAGCGCCGATATCCACATTGATATCCCGGTAGCCCATCACGCGGGCCCGGTCGGCGGCGGACTGCAGGTGGATGGCCACCGCGCCGATCACGCCGGGGATATTGTCATCACCCACCAGCACGCGCTTGGAGATCAATACGCGGGGATCGATGCCGCCGGCCTGGGTCACCTTGAGGAAGCCGCCTTCAGCATGCCCGGTGACGATCAGACCGACCTCATCCATATGGGCCGCCACCATCACCCGCTTGCGGGGCGCAGGGCCGACGCCTTCCTTCACCACAATCACATTGCCCATCCGGTCGATATAGGGCTGATGCCCCTTCGCCTTCAGCTCCTCCAGGAGTGCGCGGCGGATGGGCTGCTCATGGCCCGAGGGCGCGTTGATTTCCGTCAATGTCTTCAGATCCACAGTTCATCCTCCCAACCCGCGTCCAGCTCGCTGATAAAGTGGGCCAGCAAGCGCGCGCCTTCCTCAAGGGTATCCAGAGAAATGGTTTCCACCGAGGTATGCATATACTTTTCCGGGAGCGAGAACACCACGGTGGGCACGCCTGCGCGGCTCACGCCGATCTCGTCCGCATCCGTGCCGGTATAGCGGCCCGCCACATTCTGGCTGAGCTTGACGTGGTGCGCCTTGGCGCAGTCCACCAGCCGCTTGGCAACCTTCGGCTGCACATAGGGGCCATGGGTGACCACCATCGCATCCAGCGGATTGGCCACGTCCGGGCCGCAGCCGGGGGTGAGGGCAAAGTCCACATCCAGCACCACCGCCAGATCCGGCGCAACCGCGAAAGCTGCGGTCTGGGCACCCCGGCCGCCAACCTCCTCCTGCGCGGAGCAGACGAAATACACGTCCGCCTCGCAGCTCATGCGCTGCAGCCGCTCCGCTGCCCGGAGCATGATCGCCACACAGGCCCGGTCATCCAGGGACTTGGCAGCCACCTGACCATTCGCCAGCTCGGTGAAGGGGGTGTTGAAGGTTACCAGATCGCCCACGCGCACCTGCTGGCGCACCTTGTCTGCCGGCAGGCCCAGGTCGATATGGAGCTTGTCCATCTTGTAATTATTCGCCCGATCCTCCGCGCTCATCAGATGGGGCGGCATCGCGCCGATGGTGCCGAAGAGCTTGCCGTTCCGGCCGTGCACCCATACGCGGGAGCCGGGCAGGATGCGGGGGTCCACGCCGCCCACGCTGGAGAAGCGCACGCTGCCGTCGTCCTCGATCCGGTTGACCATCAGGGCGATCTCGTCCAGATGGGCACAGAGCATGATCTTCGGGCCCTGCCCCTTCTTGTGGGCAATCACATTGAACATGCTGTCCACCGTGACCTCATCCACATAAGGGCGGAACTGCCCGGCGAAGTATTCCGCAACGCACGCCTCCTGTCCGCTCACGCCCAGCGTGGACGTCGCCTCGGACAGGATCTTCCTGATATCCATGGGATTCCTCCTTTGAGACCGGCATTTTCCCGGTTTTCATTCAGTAACGGATTTCATATATTATAGCACAATCGCCTCCGCTTGTGAAGGGCAGCAGGGGGAGGTACATTGTTTTCCTTGCGTACAACGCAAAAATCACGCAAAAAGTCACCAAGTTTTACATTTCTGCGTCCGTTCACCTTGACAGAATCGGCGGTTTACGAGTACAATAGGATAGAAGGTTTGTATCATGAATTACATGATGGAACCAATGCGATCCCTGTGCCTGTTTCCGCAGGCGTGGAAGGAGGAAGGGTGAGGTTTGGCTCGCCCGAGAAAGCAATGAAAAAGCGTATTCTGGTTCTTGTGACGCTGGTGGCCCTGTTCGTCCTGGGCCTGAGCAGCGCCGCCATGGCAGCGGATGATCCCATCACGCTGAACATGGATCTGTCTGCCACCCGCTTCTCCGGCCCGGCAGAGGTGACGGTGACCATCCGCGTGACCAACACCACTGACAGCGATATGCCCGGCCCGCTGGCGCTGTATTATCCTGACGGCCACCAGATCAAGGACTTTGGCACCCCGACCCTGACCGCAGGACAGTCCAAGACCTGGACCGGCCCCTGGACCGTCACCGCCGACCAGATCAAGGCCGGCAAGGTGATCTTTGCCGTGCGTTATTCCATCCTGGGCGCGGACGGCAGCGTCACCACCAAGACAGACAGCTATTATTGTGCCATCGAGGACGCAGGCGCTGTGGCGCAGGTGGAGATCAACCGCTACATCACGCCCTCCATGGCCGGCAACGGCCAGAAGGTCTCCGTGATCTATGAGATCGCCAACACCGGCACCATTGATGTGACCGACGTCACCATCAAGGAAAACAGCACCATCTCCAAGACTGCCGGCACCATCGATCTGATCAAGGCCGGCGAAAAGGCTTCCCATACCTTCACCGCCACCATGGCCAAGAAGGATCTGACCTCCAAGGCCACCATCACCTACAAGGCCGGCGGCAAGACCTACACCGAAACCCTGGGCAGCCAGAAGATCAAGTACGGCAATATCAAGCTGTCCGCCACCCTGACTGCTGACAAGAAGGGCGGCAACGCCGGCGATACCGTCAAGCTGACCCTGACGATGAAGAACACCGGCAAGACCGCCTACGAGAACATCACCGTCACCGATCCTTCCCTGGGCACGGTGTTCTCCGGTCTGACCGTCAAGGGCGGCGAGACCGTGACGCAGGAGAAGGAAGTCACCATCTCCAAGAGCGTCTCCTATCAGTTTACCGTGACCGGCACCGCCTCCGGCTCCACCGTGGAAGCCGCAACCGGCGTTGTCGCCATCACCGCAGTGGACCCTGACAAGGTGATCGACCTGGACGTCTTTGCCGAGGTGGACAAGCCGACGCTGTATGTGCTGCCCACCGTGGTGAAGTTCACCGTCAGCGTGGTCAACAATTCTTCCGTGCCCGCGGAAAAGGTGACCGTGTCCTCCTCCGGGATGGATCTGTACACCTTCGACGCGATCCCCGCCGGCGAGACCCGCTCCTTCGTCCGCGACGTGCAGATCGAAATGACCGGCAACTACCGCTTCGACGCCCGCATCGCCAATCAACTGGGTGAAACGGAAACCTTCAGCAGCGATCTGATCCGCATCAGCCACTCCACCCCCACCGCCGCGCCCACCATCGTCCCCATTGCGACGCCCGCAGTGCCGGCGCTGGAGAAGGTACCCACCGATGACGGCCTGCCGCCCTATGTCACCACGATCCAGAATGTCATGGGCATCGGCCAGTGGGTATGCCTGGGCATCGGCGTCGTTGCGCTGGCGCTGATCGCCGTGGGCATCGTCGGCCGCGTCCAGAACGCTGCCAAGTCCGCCAAGGCGCCCGATCATCTGGAGCGCGACGGCTACCGTGACTACACGCAGGCTGTATCCTCCAAGCATCGTCACGCCATGCCCGATGCGGATCAGGATGCGATCTTCTATCAGCCCGCCGCCGCTGCGCCCCTGGAGGACGCGGTGGAGGAAGCGCCCGCTGCGGAGGAGACGGCCGAGGCTGTGACCGACGCCATGGCCGAGCTCTATCCCGAGACCGTGCAGCCCGCTGAGGAGGCTGTGGAAGCCACCTATACCCGCCGCCGCAAGGCTGACGAGGAGTAACCCCATACGCTGTTTATTCAAAGGGACGGGCCCCATACGGGTCCGTCCCTTTTCCTGTCTGTTCCGGGCAGAAAATTGCCACATTTTTCGGCTTGCATCCGGCGTGCAAATATGCTATATATGCCGTTGGTTTTGCTCCTTTTTTCAGTTGTTGTATGCTTATCACCCCATCCTGAGAGGATCACACTATGGCACGCAATGCAAGCCGCGACCTGACACAGGGGTCGCCGATGAAGCTGCTGATCAGCTTCGCAATGCCGCTGCTGGGCGGCTTCCTGTTCCAGCAGCTTTACAGCTTCGTAGATACCGCCATCGTCGGCCGTTTCCTGGGCTATGACGCCCTGGCTGCCGTTGGCTCCACCGGCTCGCTGAACTTCCTGATCAATGGCTTCTGCATGGGCATCTGCTCCGGCTTTGCCATCCCCATCGCCCAGGCGAGGGGCGCGAAGGACGATACGGAGCTGCGCCGCTTCGTGATGCACGCCACCTACCTCGGTGCAGGCATCTCCCTGCTGCTGGCGTTGATGACCGGCTTCGGCACGCCGCTGTTCCTCCGGCTGATGAACACCCAGGAGGAGCTGATCGGTATGGCAGTCAGCTATATCCAGCCGGTGTTCTTCGCCATTCCTGCCACCGTGCTGTACAACATGACAGCCGGCATCATGCGGTCCCTTGGCGACAGCCGCACACCCATGCTGGCCATCGTTATCGCCGCACTGCTGAACATCGTGCTGGATCTGCTGTTCATCCTGGTGTTCCACATGGGCGTAGCAGGTGCAGCCTGGGCGACCATCATCAGCCAGCTGATCAGCGGCCTGTGGTGCCTGCTGGTGCTTCGGCGCAACTTCCCCGTCCTGCGCATGACCCGGGAGGATCGGGTGATCCGTGCGCCCTTCGTCCGCCGGCTGCTGGGCATGGGCCTCCCCTTCGGCCTGCAGTATTCCATCACGGCCATCGGTTCCGTCACCGTCACCATTGCCGTCAACGGCCTGGGCACCATTGCCATTGCAGCAGTCACCGCCGCCGGCAAGCTGAGCATGCTGTTCTGCATCGTCTTTGATGCGCTCGCCAGCGCCATGGCGACCTACGCCGGTCAGAACATCGGCGCCCGCAAGCTGGACAGAATCCACCAGGGGCTGAAGGCGGTTTCCATCGTCGGCTGCATCTACTGTGTGCTGGCCTTCCTGGTGATCCTGTTCTTCGGCAAGGGCATCGTCTCCCTCTTTGTGGATGCAGATGACCCGGCCATCATCGCGGAGGTCCTCAGCAAGGCACACCAGTTCCTCATCGTCAACAGCGCGCTGTATATCCCGCTGCTGTTCGTCAACATCGTCCGCTTCACTATTCAGGGCGTCGGCTTCACCACCGTCGCGATGACCGCCGGCGTGATGGAGCTGATCGGCCGCGCCGGCGTTGCCATGCTGCTGGTGCCCGTCTTCGGCTTTGACGCCGCCGTCTGGGCCAATCCGGCTGCCTGGGTCCTGGCAGACTGCTTCCTGTTCCCCTGCTATTTCACCGTCATGAGATGGCTGAAAAACCGTCTCCTGCTCACCGGCCAGCTCACCCAGAGCCCGAAGGAATATTCCGCCCGCAGCAGCGCCGGCAATTGACACACTTCACATGCATCAAAGCCTCCGCAGGACAGCCGGTCCCGCGGAGGCTTTCGTATACTGCGGTTGCGCGCCTCAGGCGCTTCCCTCTTGACAGGCCCCCTCAGCTATGGTATCTTATCGCCAAAGCCATCCGAACGTTTATGGAGGAACGCAACATGATCGCACAGTACCCGCCCATGGGCTGGAACAGCTGGGACTGCTACGGCGCCGCCGTCACCGAGGAGACCGTCCGCCGCAATGCCGACTACATGGCCCGCCACCTCAAAAAGTACGGCTGGGAGTATGTGGTGGTGGATATCCAGTGGTCTCAGCCCACCGCCGTCAACCACGCCTACGAGCCCTTCTCCACCCTGACCATGGACGCCTACGGCCGTCTTCTCCCGGCGGAGAACCGTTTCCCCTCCGCCGCCAACGGGGCAGGCTTCAAGCCGCTGGCTGATTATATCCACAGCCTGGGGCTGAAGTTCGGCATCCATATCATGCGCGGCCTGCCCCGCATGGCGGCCCACCGGCATTTGCCCATCCAGGGCAGCAGCTTTGGCTGCCACGAGGCGGCCAACCCCAACAGCATCTGCGCCTGGAATCCGGACATGTACGGCCTGCGCTGTGAAAAGAACGCCGCCCGGGATTACTACAACAGTATCTTCCGCCTGTACGCCGAATGGGGCGTGGACTTCGTCAAGTGCGACGACATCGCCCGGGAATACCCCCACTGCCGCCGGGAGATCGAGCTGATCTCCGAAGCCAGCCGCAGCTGCGGGCGGGACATCGTGCTGTCCCTTTCCCCCGGCCCTGCGCCTTTGGAGCAGGCCGAGCATCTGAAGACCTACGCCAACATGTGGCGCATCACCGATGATTTCTGGGATGACTGGCAGCTGCTGAAGGGCATGTTTGAACGGGCGGAAAAGTGGTGCATCCATGCCGCACCGGGGCACTGGCCGGACGCAGACATGCTGCCGCTGGGGGCGCTGCGCCAGTGTGAAGATCCTCAGGACTGGACCCGCTTCACCAGAGCTGAGCAGCGCACCATGATGACGCTGTGGCCCATGATGCGCTCCCCGCTGATGATGGGCGGCGAAATGACCAAGAACGACGATTTCACGCTGAGTCTGATGTGCAATGCAGAGGTGCTGAACATCATGCGGGAAAGCTTCTGCAGTCATCCGCTGTGGACGACTGAGGAAGAATCCGTCTGGGTTGCCCCCCGCAAGGACGGGCAGGGTCTGTATGTGGCGCTGTTCAACCTCTCCGATGCGCAGCGTACCGTGTCCGTTGCTGCCAGCCAGTACGAGGGCGGCGAGCAGGCCCGGGAGCTGTGGACGGGCGTCTCCCGCCCCGCCGGAGCCGTCCTCTCCGCAGACCTGGCGCCCCATGATGCAGCGGTTTTCCTGGTACAATAAAGTCCAAACAGAAAATGTCCGCCTGCCGGAACTCACCTGGCAGGCGGACATTCTTTATGTATGGAAGGTTTCCTTTTTCTGATAAGCATCTGCGCCGTAGATGACGCGGTACTGGGTGGGCGTGCAGCCCTTGACGTCCCGGAAGACCCGGTTGAAGGTGGCAATGGAATTGAAGCCGCACTGGAGCGCCACCTGGGTGATGGGCACCCGCGTGCCGGCCAGCAGCTCCATGGCCATATCCACCCGACGCTTGGACAGGTACTGTGTGAAGGTCGAGCCGGTATGCTGGCGGAACATCCGGGACAGCGTATACCGGGAAAACCCCGCATAGGCCGCCAGGCTGTCCAGGGAGATATCCTCCATATAGTTCTTGTTGAGATAATCCAGTGCCCGGTTAAAGGCATCCTCGCCGGACAGCTGGCGGTTCAGCGCATTGAGCTCCGAGGGCGTGGCGCTGGTCTTGAGATACTCCTCGCCCAGAATCGCGTAGATTTCCAGCAGCTGCGCATAGTTATATAGATTGCGCAGCATCGCGCCGCTGCGGTGCACCCGGATCATCTCAAAGAAAAGCGCCCGAATCTGCTCGCTGCAGGCCATCTCCTGGTCGATATAGATCGGTTTGGCCATCATCTGCCGGATCGCGCCGAATTCCTTGAGGGTGAAGGCGCCGTTGAGCTCATACAGCAGCAGCTCCCGCTCGCTGCCCTCGTCCATGTGCAGGCTGTGATTGCTGCCGGCAGGAATAATCATCACCTCGCCGGCCCGGACGTGATACTCCCCCTCCGCCGTCGTCACCAGCACCTCGCCCTTCAGGGGCAGAATGACCTCCACCGCGGAATGGAAATGCTGCTCATAATCGTCGGCAACCCTGCCGGGCCAGATGCGGATCGATGTATTCTCCGGATAGGTAACAAATTCATGATTGCCCTGCTTGACCCGGAACCCGGAAGCAAACAGATGCTTCTCCTCTGCGCTGACGATCGGCTTGTGCTTCATCGCGGCCTCCTGCAGAAATGATGTCCCCCTTATCCTACCACATCTTTTGCCGTCTTTCAAGCAAAAATTGATATTCCCTCCGCAAATAATGAATCCGACCAAAAACAGCGTTTCCCCTTCTTTCATATCCGGAAGGAGAAACGCCTGATTTACATACCAAATAAGCCGCTTGTCAGCAGCAGGAAAAACAGATCAGAGCAGAGGTTATGCCAGTACCGCCAGCACCGCCGCAACCGCAGCCTCTTCATCAGCGCCTTCAGCCATCAGCAGCATGTTGGCCTGATCGTCTGCCCCCAGGGACAAAAGGCCCAGCATGGACTTGGCATTGACGATCTTCTGGTCGCACTGGATCATCACACGGGCTTCAAAATTGCTGGCCGTCTGCACGACCTCTGCAGCCAGCGCCCTGGTCAAAGGAGCCTTGCCGGGAAAAACGATCTGCTTGCGGATCATGTTTCTTCCTCCTGTGTCTCATTGAATTCACGGATCAGCTGTTCTTCATGCTGACGGACGATCTCCATCAGCCTTCTCATTCTGTGGTTGACAGCAGATTTGGACAGCGGCGGCTCAAACTGCTGGCCCAGCTCGGCCAGAGAAAGATCGGCATTGTCCAGCCGCTTCTGGGCAATCTCCTGCAGCGCCGGCGGCAGGGAGCGCATGCCCTTGACGATCACATACCGGCGGATGCCCTCCACCTGCGTATCCGCTGCATCCAGCATGCGCTGGAAGTTATGCTCGTCACAGTTGATGGCGCGGTTGGCAGCGCCGCGGGCCTGCTTGCGGATGCGGATATCCTCCATCGCAAACACGCTGTTGCTCGCCCCCATCAGGGCAATAGCGTCGCTGATCTGCTGCGCACTTTTCAGATACACCACCGTCGAGCCCTTGCGCTGGTAGGTGTTGACGGGCAGATCACTCTTTTCCAGCAGACGGCTCAGCTCGCGCACCAGACTCTGGTCGCCGGCGGTGATCTCAAAATGATAATCCTTCTCCGGGTTCGACATGGTGCCCGAGCCCAGGAAGGCAGCCCGCAGATAGGCCTTGCGGCAGCACTGACGGGTCATGGGATGGCGGACCGTCGTGCGGCGGTAGCGGATATTGCCCGCCTCGTCCTGCTCGGTCATGTTGAGGGCAAGCATCAGCTTCTGGCTGTCCTCGTCACCGACCGTCAGTACACAGGTGCGCTGGCCGCCCAGCCGGGCATGCTGGACATAATGCAGGCGGGGGGTAATGCCCAGCCTGGCGCGCAGCAGGCGGAAGATCCGCCTGGCCAGGGCTGCATTTTCCGTGCGGTACTGCACCTGCACGCGGCCCAGGCCGTGGAAGCTCAGACTGCCGCTGGTCCGGTACAGGGCGGTCAGCTCGGACAGCATGCAGCAATTCTTGCCCAGCGGCAAACGGCACAGCTCGTCCTTGACATTGGATGAAAACGACATTTACTCAGCCTCCTGGCTGCTCTTCCAGTGCGCCTGCTCCAGGGCCAGATCCCGGTGGGAAATACTCACCTGATAGCCCTTGCTGCGAAGGAATTCGCCCAGGCGCTCCGCAATGGCAACGCTGCGATGCGCGCCGCCGGTGCAGCCGATGGCGACAGACAGGCGATGCTTGCCCTCCTCCTGATAATGGGGCAGCAGGAACGCCAGCAGATCCTCCAGCTTGGCAACGAATTCCATGGTGATCGGATTCTTCAGCACAAAATCCCGCACGTCCGCATCCAGGCCGGTATGGCTGCCCAGGCCCTTGATGTAAAAGGGGTTGGGCAGGAAGCGCACGTCATAGACCAGATCCGCCTGCCGGGGCAATCCGCGCTTGAAGCCAAAGGAGCTCAGCTCCACCCGGATTCCGCTGGACTGGCTTTCTCCGCTGAAAATACCGATCAGCCGCGCTTTCAGGTCACGGGTCTTGAGGGTGGTGGTATCGATGATGTAGTTAGCCGTCTCACGCAGGGGCTGCATGATCTCCCTTTCCTTGGCAATGGCGTCGGTCAGGGAAAGCTGGTCGTTCGCCAGGGGATGCTCACGCCGAGTCTCCTTGTAGCGGCGGACCAGCGCTTCATCGCTGGCCTCCAGGAAAAGGCTCTCAATGGTGTAGCCCAGCTCCCGGGTCTCGCTGATCAGATCGCTGACCGCCTTGGCGTCAAAGAACACCGCGCTGCGCACGTCCACCGCCATGGCGACCAGGGAGCAGTTGATGGTGGACTGGGCAAAGGCTTCCATCATCTTGAACATCATGTTCGGAGGAAGATTGTCCACACAAAATGCACCCATATCCTCCAGATATCGGTTCACGGACGTTTTTCCCGCGCCGCTCAGGCCGGTTACCAGCAGAAACCTCACGCGTTCTTCCTCCTGTATCTTGGTTCAGATCTCTTTTGCAGGCGCATCCTCACCCAGAATGCGCACCTCGGGCTCCAGCATCGTGCCGAATTGTGCCTGGACAGTCTGCTGCACATGGGCCATCAGCGCCAGGAAATCCGCCGCCGTGCCGCCCTTGTTGATGCAAAAGCCCGCATGCTTCTCGCTGACCTGCGCGCCGCCAATGGAAAAGCCCTTCAGGCCGCACTGGTCGATCATCGCCGAAGCATACCCATTCGGCGGACGCTTGAAGGTGCTGCCCGCGCTGAATTGGGTCAGGGGCTGCTTGTCCGCACGGCGGGTGTTGAAGTCCACCATTTCCGCCAGCAGCGCCTCCCGCTGGCCACGGCGAAGCTGGAAGGTCACATGCGTAATCACCTTCTGCTCATCCATCAGCCGGGAATAGCGGTGCCCAAAGCGCATATCATAATGGGAATAGCGGAAGGGCTCGCCGGTCAGATCGTAGCCCTCCACCAGGCTGACCACCTGCCCCATCTCGCCGCCGTAGGCCCCGGCATTCATGTAAACGCCGCCGCCCACCGTGCCGGGAATGCCGCTGGCAAAGGTCAGACCTGCCAGGCTGGCCTCGGCAGCCGCCATCGATAGGGTGCTCATCATCGCCCCGGCCTCGGCCCGGATGGTCTCCCCGTGCACCTGGATATGCTGCATATCCCGGCACATGCGGATCACCAGCCCGCGGATGCCGCCGTCCCGGACCAGCAGATTGCTGCCGTTGCCGATGATCACCACCGGCACCTCCAGCTCATGCGCCGCCCGGAGCAGCAGCTGCACCTGTTCCGTCTTGTCCGGAGACGCCAACAGCGACGCCGGCCCGCCCAGGTGCAGCGTGGTATACCGGGCCATCAGCGCATCCTTCTTCAAGCTGAGATGCTCGTCCGCTGCCCGCAGACGGCTCTCCAGCAATGTGATTTTTTCATTCAGAGTCATTTGCACGCCTCCTGTTCTTTTATTTTACTATATTTCCCCGTCTGTAGCAAGCTTATTTTTTGCATTCCTTCGGCATATATGATCCATCATGGACAAACCAGCAAGGATCATCCGGCAGCCAACGCGCCGCCCATCTTGCCGCATGCTATACTACTCTATGCACAAAAAAGGCTGCGCTTGCACGCAGCCATAGCATTTCGGAAAAGTGCATTTGGCACTTTTTCGAGGATTTGCACTCGCGCACTGGTCGAGCCATCAATGGCTCTCCCGGCCGTTTGCTCGTGTAAGGAATGTTTTCGGCTGAAAGCCGAAAACGCCCCGCCCGCGCGGCAAAGCCCCGCGATACGAAACCAGTCAGAGGACCTGCGGGTCCTCCGACACCTCCAATGGGCTTCCATGTCTCAATCCGTGCTTGCACGCAGCCATGAATTATGCTTCCATATCCTCAAACCGACGGCACCAGGTGTACTTACTGATGGCGCTCTGCACCGCGCCGGGGCAATAGGTGCACAGCAGATCGCGGATGTAGGGCGGCATCACCCGGTTGAACTTGACCTCCAGGATCATCTCGTTGTTGTCAAAGGGTGAAATCGTCGGCACATGGGGGTTGAACAGGTCCACGCTGCCAAGCCCCGTACGCAGCTGCTTGTCAAAGGTAATGCGAACCTCCTCCGCCGGATGCAGATACGCCTCGCGCACATAGTCCACAATCACCACCGGCCGAAGCAGGCCGCAGGTCATCTCCCGGTACACATCGCTGAGCAGGCCCGACCGCGTCTTTTCCAGGTCCGTCGTATCACCGGCGATCAGCTGATCCGCCAGATCCCGGGGAATGGACAAACTCCGCTTGGAGATCAAACTGCCCACCTTGGTCTTGCATTCCAGCTTGATGACCTTGTCCGACAGATTATAAATGCGGATGCGGTACTTATTCCGGTTCTGCACACCGTCCAGCTTCTCAAAATACGCATCGTTGAAGATCGTATCAAAGTAGAGGCTGCGGATATGATACTCGTTGTTCTCATCGCCGTTGGGATCGCGCCAGAGGACGTGATCCAGCTGGCGGGACAGCACCTGATACTGCATCTCGCTGATAAAGAACTTCAGCTCATGCCGAAGCGGAATATTCGCAGGCATGGATACGCCTCCTTTCGGGGAATTAGGAATTATGAATTCGGAATTCGGAATTTAGAGTGTTGTTCTGCTGGAGCAGAGGTTGTTGCACATTTGTTCCTTGTTTGAGGCAGCGGGAAGGATGTCCTCTCAGTCAGCTTGCGCTGACAGCTCTCCCGGAGGGAGAGCCTCCTGCTGCATCCGCGCGCAGCCTCACAGCCCGCGCCATGAGGGCGCGGTCAGCTGCCATGCCGTCCGCCCAAGCCCCTCGCGTGCTCAGCCGCAAAAAGCCACCCAGCCGCAACGCGAAAAGGGAGTCAAGAGGGATAAATCCCTCTTGCGGGGATTCCTAAGGGGCAGAGCCCCTTAGGCGCCGGCTTCGGTCTGGCAGGCAACGAGGGTTGCGTCGTGAACGCCTTCAATGCCCAGCATCAGGGCAACCAGATCCTGCTTGTTGTCCAGGCGAACCTCGTAGGTCATTTCAGCGCCGGAGCGGGTCACGGTCTTGGAGCGCAGACGACGGTTCTTGACAGAACGGCGCAGCTGCTGGTTGATGTCGTATTCCGCATCCTCATCGTAGTGCAGCACCAGCAGATAGCTGTTGGGGCTGGAGAAGTGGAAGAGGTTGAGGGCAAAGAGGATGACGGAGATCGCCATGACCACCACCAGCGCGATGATGTACTGCTCCGCACCCAGCAGGATGCCCATCGTCAGCGCCCAGAACATGTAGCAGGTATCCAGGGGATCCTTCACCGCAGTACGGAAACGCACAATGGACAGCGCGCCCACCATGCCCATGGAAAGGGCAATGTTGGAGCCGATACACATAACGACAGGCGTGGTGATCAGCGTCATCATGATCAGCGTGACGGCGAAGTTGGGGCTGTACAGCACGCCGCGGTAGCAGCGCTTGTACACAAAGGCAATAATCAGACCCACCAGCAACCCGAAGAGCAGGCCCATGCCGACGCTCCAGGGGGTCAGGTTGGCAAACTGCTCCGCAAAGAACGCGGACAGGGTGTTGTTCGTATTGACAGTCAGGTTACCCGTATTCACAGGAATTCCTCCTTGCAGTCCATTTGTGCGGCACGCAGGAGCGCACCTCTACACATTATACAGCATCATCGCCGCAACCGCAAACACTTTCGGCGATATTTCAACATTTTCCTTGGGGAATGCAGCCCGCTTAAATCACCGCGTCCGCAGGCATCTCTGGCTGGGGACCGAAGTACTGGATCATCTGCTCGTCCGTCAGCTTGAACTGCTTCTGCACCATATCCCACAGATAGGTCGGGCGCTTCTTCAGCGTGTTCTTAAGCTGATTGACGTGCTTCTCCCAGTAGGCGTAAGCCGAGGTTTCGTTGTTGGGCCACTCGCTGATGACCATCTTGTCATGGAACTCCGCCCAGCGGGAGAAATGCAGACGCATCTCGGAGTCGGGATACAGCTCCGCCACGCATTCGTCCAGAATGCCGATCATGTATTCCGTGGTAAAGGTCTGGAAGATATCGCCCAGCTTGCGCAGGAACAGATCGCGGTACTCGGGCACCTTCAGGCAGGTCATGAAGCAGGTGTTGTCAATGTTCTTCTGACCCATGCCCTTGGCCTTGGTGTAGCTCCAGGGGCTGTCAAAGGAGGAATTCCAGAAGCCGTAGTCCACGTCGTAGAGGATCCACTTCCACTTGTAGGGCTCGCCCGTCTCCGGATCGGTGCCGTGCAGGCGGTAGAAGCGGGTATTACCGATATCGGAGTTGCCCACGAACATCTCCAGCGCCATGTACTCCAGGAGGTTCTCCACGTCAATATTGGCGTCCAGGTAGGCGCGGTCAGCCGGATTGTTGGCAGGATCGCTGGCCTTGAGCTTCTTGACCATGGCCTTGAACTCCTTGTTGGAGCCAAACTCCACCGAGCCGCTGCCCACCAGGATGTCCATGTTGTCCGCTTCCTCCAGCGGCAAGCCCTCATGCTGGGCAACAAAGTAACGATCCACGCGTTCACGCAGGTCCATATGGCCCCAGTAAACGCCGTTGAGGTACACCGCCACGGGCTTCCATGCCTGATGGATGACGACGCTGCCGTAGGCATCCAGCAGCCGGGACTGGAAGCCGTCGCGGACGCGGCTCCACACGCCGTCGTTGCCGCAGTTGCGCAGCACAAGGGACTTGTACTCCAGGAAGGGGCGATCCTCAAAGAGCGCGGCGGCAAAGGTCTTCTGGCCGTAAGCAGCCTTGGCGCGCACCTTGAAGGACTTCTGGGGCAGATCCAGGGAGAAGTCGCCTGCGGTGCTGATGGCAATGCCCTGGCTGAACATCTGCGTGCCGTCCACTGCGTAGTATTCCAGATAGCCCTCATAGGGGATGCTGGCATCCTTGACCTTGCGGTAGGTGGAGTTGCCAAAGGGCAGCGCACCCGCCTTGGTCTTGACGATGTCGCCCTCGGCCAGCAGACCGTACTGCGGATTCCACAAGAGGTCGGGATCGACGATCACCGACACCACCGGCACGTCGTGATACCGGTTGATGAAATAGGTGCCCGTCGTGGTGGTGCTGGCGTGATACATGGGGTTGAAGGGGAAAGCCTTGGCCCTGAGCACCGTAGCATTGGCATTCAGCTCGATCAGCTGCCCATTATAGGGGATGCCGCGCTCAACGGTGGGCTCGGAGCCGTCGGTGGTGTAATAGACGGTCGCGTCCTCGGGAATGGTGAAGCCGACGCGGACACCCTGGTCATGCATGCCGGCGGGCACGGTCAGCTGGGGCGCTTTGGCGTAGCCCAGGAAGCCATCGCCGTTCTGATAGCCGGGCGTGGGGGTATCATAATAAAAAAAGCCCTCACGCCCCGTTGTTCGGCCGTAGGACACATCGGTCGGCACCTGCGGCAGCACAAGCTTGTCCAGGATCTTTCCCGTCGGGTCCGCCAGCACGACACAGTATCCGCCTGCCTGAGCCAGACCATAGGAGGTATGGGGTTCAGCAGCCGTGTTTGCTTCCGTATCGCCGTCACACCGGATAACCATGTACTCCCCCGGCATGATGAGCGTTCCGTCCGGAAACTGCCATTTCCGGGCACGGCCGAGGTTATCGCTCAGGCCGTACCCGGACAGATCCACCGCCGCAGCGGAGGAATTGTAGATCTCAATCCAGTCCGTATATCCCGCACCGACGGCGACCTCCACCTCATCGTTGGAGGCCATGACCTCGGTGACATATACGCCGGTGCTGTTCAGCGCCCGCAGGTAAACATCCATCTGATGCTCGCCGGAAACAGTGTTGGGCAGCTGGGGCGTGGTCTTCTCATGGATGGAGAAGGTGCCGTCCTCATTGCGGGCATAGGAGGCGTCCTCGGGAATATTGTCCAGGGTCACCCGGTCTGCCAGGCGGCCGCGGCCGTCGGACAGCACGATGGTATCATGCTCCGCGCTGATCTTGAAATTGGTGTGGGGCACGCCGGAGGGGCCGTTGTCGATGTCCTTGCCGGAGCAGAACACCACATAATAGCCGTAGGGCGCCACGCATGCGCCTTCCGGGAAGCGCCACTTGAGGGGCTTGTTTTCGTTGTTGGACAGGGCGTAATTATCCAGGGGGATGGTTGCCCCGGTGGTGTTGTACAATTCGACCCAGTCCACCAGCTCGCCGTCCGCATCCCGGTAGCCGGTCAGGGGATCGGGGCAGATCTCATTGATGATGAGCGCACCGTCGGTAATCATGGTGGCGTTGCGGAAGGCCAGGAAGCCGTCGGTGGTGTTTTCAAAGCCGGGGCTGAACTCCTTGGTGATCCCCCAGGAGCCGTCGGCCAGGAGCGCATAGCTCTCATCGGCGGACATGATGGGCGTCTTGACCGAATTGATCACATAGGCGTTGGGATCGTAGAGGGTGATGGTCTCGCCGTTGGAGGAGAGGCTGAACTTGGCATGCAGCGGCTTGCCCACCACCGCCTGATTGACCCGGTTGCAATAGACAAGCACCCGCTCGTCCGCCTTCAGGATCATCTCCGGGAACAGGAAGCTGATGGACAGCACGTCGTCGCTCAGGCCGACGTTTTTCAAGTCGATGTCATGATTGCTGCTGTTCCAGATCTCAATCCAGTCGGAATACTCGCCCTCCTCGTCGGGAAGGGCGGTCTGGTTGGAGGTCATCACCTCGCTGATCACCAGCCCGGCATAGAGGCCGCCGGTAGTGCCGTGCAGCTCCACCTGATTGTCATCCGTGCCGATGGTGTAATAGGCATGGGACACGGGCTGCTTGGGGCAGATGATGATCAGCAGCACAACAGCCGCGGCCAGCAGCAGCATGGCCAGGGCATTGCCGATCTTGCGCCGCTTCTGACGGCGCTTGACCGCAGCGGGCTTTTCCACCTGTTCCGGGGTGGATTGCGCACGGCGGCGGCGGGTAGTCTGAGGATTCTGCATAATGTCAATCCTTTCGGAAAACGGCAGGGCCGGAAATCACGCATGGAGCAGCGCTGTACATTCATATAACGAATGACATACGCCCACTCCTGCATTGTACCACAAATCGCTCTGTTTCTGCAAGCCCTGCGGCAGATTCGACAGAAGTTTCAGGGAAAGAACACAGCAAAAAAGCCTGCCCGCCCGCGTGGGCAGACAGGCTTCAGGTATTATCGGAACAAGGACATGATCTCCTGGGGGCTCAGGCCGCTGACCTGGCTTTCGCCGGGCTTGATGAGCTGCTCAAAGAGCGCCTTCTTGCGCTGGCCCAGAGCCACCACCTGCTCCTCGATGGAGCCGTGGGTGACCAGGCGGATCACCTCCACCTTGCGGGTCTGGCCGATGCGGTAGGCACGGTCCGTCGCCTGCTCCTCCGCCGCAGGATTCCACCAGGGGTCATAGTGGATGACCATATCTGCGCCGGTGAGATTGAGGCCCGTGCCGCCTGCCTTGAGGGAGATGAGGAAGATCTGCGCGCCGTCGCCGCCGGCATTGAACTGCTCGCACATCTGCACCCGGCTGGGGGCAGGCGTATCGCCGTCCAGATACATGCAGCCAAAGCCGCTGTTCTCCAGCTCCCGCCGCAGAATCTTCAGCATGGAGGTAAAGGCGCTGAAGATCAGCACGCGGCGGCCCTTGGCGATGGCCTCGGGCAGAATCTCCAGCAGCATATCCAGCTTGCCGGAGGCGCCGGTGTAATCCTCCAGCACCAGGGCCGGATGGCAGCAGATCTCCCGCAGCTGGGTAATGGCCGCCAGCACCTCGGTGCGGCCCCGGTCGAAGCCCTTTTCCTGCACGATCCGGTCCACCCGGTCCCGCAGATGCAGCATGGCCGCCTGATAGACCTTGCTCTGCTCCGGCGTCATCTGGGCGGTCATGACCGTCTCCATCTTGTCCGGCAGCTCCGTCAGCACGTCCTTTTTCAGCCTGCGCATGAGGAAGGGGCTGATGCGCCGGCGCAGCTCCTCCGCTTCGCCGCCGTCCTGATACCGCCGCATGAAGGCGCTGTAGGACAGCAGATAGCCCGGCAGCACGAAATTGAAGATGCTCCACAATTCGCCCACGCCGTTTTCCAGCGGCGTGCCGGTGAGGGCAAAGCGGGTGGCTGCCTTCAGCTGCCGGACGGCGATCGCGCCCTTGCTGCCGGCATTCTTGATGTGCTGCGCCTCATCCAGGATAGCAAAGCGGAAGTCGATCTCCGACAGCAGCTGGATATCCTGACGGATCAGAGGGTAGGAGGTGATCAGCACGTCCACATCGCCAACCTCGCGGACATGGCGGATCTGGCTGGCCCGCTGGGCCGCCGTGCCGGCCATGACCATCACGGACAGCTCCGGGGCAAAGCGCTCCAGCTCACTCAGCCAGTTGTAGGTCAGCGTGGTGGGCGCGACGACAATGGAGGGCTGGATGCTGCCCACTGCAGGCTCCGGCGTCCGGGCCGAAAGCAGCAGCGCAATCACCTGAACCGTCTTGCCCAGGCCCATATCGTCCGCCAGCACGCCGCCCAGATGCAGCCTGTCCAGGGTGTGCATCCATTGCACACCCCGCTGCTGATAGGGCCGCAGCGTCAGCCCGTCAGGGAGAGAAACGGCCTCTTCGCTGGGGTTGGTCAGGGCACGGACCGTCTCGTGGACCGATTCCTCCACCGTCACCGGCAGCTTCAGCCCGCTGAGCAGGCTCTCCATATAGGCAGCACGGTAGGCCTGGAGCTGGACAACGTCCTCGCCGCCGGTCATGAAATCAATGCTCTCCACCGACGCAGCTTCATACAGGCTGTCCGCCAGCGGCTGCCATTCCTCCATCGCAGAGAGATCCAGGAAGGAGCCGTCCTTGAGGCGGAAGTAACGGCGGCGGCGGGCAATGGCCTCCATGATCGCGTAAATCTCCTGCGCCGGCTCGCCGTTTTCCTCAAACCTGAATTCGAGCGCGGTGCCGTTCATCCGCATCCTGCCGCGGAACTGGGGCTTGCGGGGAGCAAGGCGGCGGAAGGCATTGGAGAGATACACCTCGCTCACTGCCTGCAGCTTCGCCACGCCCTCGTCCACAAAATCAAAGATCGCCTCCTGGCCGGACAGGTACACATGGCCCCTGCTGACCGTGAAGCCGGAAGCGCCCAGGGCGTCCAGCACCTGGCGCTCTGCCGCAGCATCCCGCAGAAGCAGCTTGTCCGTCCTGGACATGCTCTCCGGCAGCGGCTGCTCGTCAAAGGGATCGATCTCCTGTTCGCCATAGCGGAAATTGACCTTGGCGACCACGTCCCGGGCATTTTCCGCCCGGTCCAGATATACCCGCGCCGTCAGCGGCATCCGGATCAGCTGCCGCTGCAGCTCCTCCGCAATCCCCACCACCGCCGTCATCTGCAGGAAGGGCACCAGCTCGCCGATCACGCGGGCTGCCTCCCGCAGCGGATAATCAAACTGACACTGGCTGCCGCCGGTCAGCTGCTCGTTATAAAGCACCCGGAGCACATTCCGCTGGGCCTCCTCCACATAGACCACCTTGTCCCCCACCAGTGCGTAGGAGCAGGAGGCGGTCAGCGGGCGGAATTCCCTGGGGAAGCGGCCCACCACCGAAAGTCCCCGGCGATCGCTGGAAACGCGGAAATGCAGGGGAACCCGCGTCTGGATCACCCGCTTCACCGCATGGGTGACGTCGCCGTCCCGGATGGAAAAGGGCATGCCCCGCAGCTCCTTCAGGATGGCCTCGGCATAGGGGGCAGGCAGCAGCAGCTCCCGCTGCTCCGCGCCCCGCAGCACCGCGCCGCCCTCCTTCTGGGCCAGACAAAGCGCCCGCAGGATGGCCAGTATCCGGTTCTCCGTCGGGCCAAAGCGCATCCATTCCGGGTGGAAGGTGAAGCCTTTGCCATACTCAATGGGCGTGCCGCTGTCCATCGCCTCCAGCATCTGTGGGATGGACTTGACCACATACAGCCGCTCCTCGCCGATGAGCAGCACCAGCCTGAGGCGGCAGGGCTGATCGGCTCCGTCCGCTGCCTCGGGGCGGATGGGCTCCACCAGCAGCCGCACGCTCATGCGGATCGTGCCCTCCTCCGGGATGGTGCGTTCCATGGCAGCCATCAGCTTCGGGCCGGCGGACGCGGCGCGGCGGCGGATCATTTCATCCATCGCCCCGGCGTCCTGACAGGCCATCATCGCGGCAATCATATGGCGGCAGGCGCCCATTTCCTGGCTCAGATAACAGCTGCAGCGGTGGCTGGACGCATTGGCCGCGTCTGCTGAGATGGTCACCTCATGCCGGCCCTCCTCCGTCACCTGGCAGCGCAGCAATCGGGCGCTCTTTTCCGTGATGCGGACCCGTCCGGCGCGGAATAAGCGCTCGCCCATCCGGGTCTCCTCCTCGCCGGCCAGGGTCCGGAGGGTATAAGGGATCTGAATCATGCAATCACTCACTTTGTTGAATCCGCTGTCCAAAACGGCATTTGCGCCAAAACAGCAATCATATATATTCTGCGCACGCCGGGTGGATTCCTGCCGCTGCACAGACTGTTTCCAGCATTTTTTCACAACTCTGCATTTCGCCGCCGCACCCGCGCCTGCCGCCCGGCATAGGCTGTGGCATCCCGAAATGGAAGTGAGGCGGTTTGCCTTGAGCGAACTGTTGACGATATCTCCCCTGCTGCAGGCCCTGTTGGCGTCGCTGATGACCTGGGGCGTGACAGCCCTTGGCGCTGCGCTGGTGTTCTTTACCAGCCGGGCCCATCCCCTGCTGATGGATGCGCTGCTGGCCTTTGGCGCCGGCGTGATGCTGGCGTCCTCCTACTTTTCCCTGCTGGCGCCGGCCATCGACGCTGCAGCAGCAAACGGGCAGCTGCCCTGGCTGATCGCCGCGCTGGGCTTCCTGTCCGGCGGGCTGCTGGTGCTGTTGACCGACCACATCATGCGGCGGCTCTGTCCCGCCCTGCCGACCGCAGCCACTCAGCGGCGGAGCCTGCTGCTGATCTCCTCCATCACGCTGCACAACATTCCCGAAGGTCTGGCGATCGGCGTTGGCTTCGGTGCGCTGACCGCCGGTGCATCGCCCTCCGCCCTGACCGCCGCCTGGATGCTCGCCGTGGGGATCGGGCTGCAGAATTTCCCCGAGGGCGCAGCGGTCAGTCTTCCCCTCCGCCGGGAGGGTATGCGCCGCAGCAGAGCCTTCTGCTTCGGACAGCTCAGCGGCGCGGTGGAGCCGGTTTCCGCCGTGCTGGGCTGCCTGCTGGCGGTGTCCGTACAGGCGCTTTTGCCCTTTGCACTCGCCTTCGCCGCCGGCGCGATGGTGGCGGTCGTCATTGCCGAGCTGGTGCCGGAAAGCCAGCGCAGCCTGCATCCCGGCCTGATGACGCTGGCAACCATGGCAGGCTTTTGCATCATGATGATGCTGGATGTGGCGCTGGGCTGACGCTTCCCCAAGTACGCCGAAAAAACATGAATGCGCTTACATTTTCTTGTCTGACTCCCTTGAATCCAATGAAATTTCGTTGTATACTGACGATGGATTTTCACCAAAGCACAGGAGGTTCCTATGGAAAACCTGGTCATTGCCTTCAACGCCGTGCTGCCGGTCATGCTGTGCATCATGCTGGGCTATTTTCTGGCCCGCATCGGCATGATCCGGGAAGAGCTGCGCAAGGGGCTCAACAGCCTTTGCTTCAAGGTGTTCCTCCCCTTCTATCTCTTCAACAGCGTGTATGAGACCGATGTGTCCGCTTCCTTCAACGCGGGGCTGATGCTGTTCTGCTGCATCGCCATGATCGCCTGGTTCGGCATCCTGATGTTTCTCATCCCCCGCCTGGAGCAGGAAGATCCCCGCCGCGGCGTGCTGATCCAGGGTATGTTCCGCTCCAATTTTGCGCTCTTCGGATTGCCGATGGCGGAAACGCTGTGCGGCAAGGCCAACATGGGCCCCACCAATCTGCTCATCGGCGTGTGTGTGCCGCTGGTCAATGTGCTGGCGGTGATCACGCTGGAGACCTTCCGCGGCGGCAAGCCCAGCGCAAAGAAGATGCTGCTGGGCATTGCCAGGAATCCGCTGATCATCGCCTCCCTGCTGGGCCTGGCCTTCAATCTGCTGAACATTCCCCTGTATGCCGATCTGAAGAAGACCATGACGGATCTGGGCAAGGTGGCTACCCCCCTGTCCATGGTGGCGCTGGGCGCTTCCTTCTCCTTCGCCAGCGCCCGGATCTACCGCAGGCAGCTGCTGCTGGGCGTGGGCGGCAAGCTGGTCGTCTCCCCGCTGCTGATGGTGACGCTGGGTGCGCTGCTGGGCTTCCGGGCTGAAACGCTGGTGCCGATCCTGATCTACTTTGGCGCGCCCACTGCCGTCTCCTCCTTCCCCATGGCTCAGCAGATGGACGGCGACGGCGAGCTGGCGGCTTCCCTGGTCGTATTCACCTCCGCCTTGTCCATCCTGACCATCTTCCTGTGGGTGTTTGTCCTCAAGAGCCTCGCGCTAATCTGATGAACAGAAGGGATTTGAATGGAAGAACCGTATCTTGTGCCGGACTATTTTCCGGCCTTTTCCTGCAAAATGGGGGCCTGCCGCCACGCCTGCTGCGAGGGCTGGCCGATCTCCGTCTCCATGAAGGATTACTTCACCCTGCTGGGGATAGACTGCTCCCCTGATCTGCGCCGCAAGCTGGATGGTGCGCTGCATCTCGCGCTGCATCCCACGGAGGACGCTTATGCGCAGCTCCTCCCCCGCTACGACGGCCAATGCCCGCTGCATCTGCCGGACGGACGCTGCGCCCTCCATGCCGAATGCGGCGACAGCGTCCTCGCCGCGGTCTGCAGGCTGTATCCCCGGGGCGTCCGCAACGGCGAATACCGGGAATGCTCCTGCGCCAACAGCTGCGAGGCAGTCATCGAACAGCTGCTGCACAAGGAGGAGCCGCTGCAGTTTATTTCGATCCAGCGGGATTTCCAGCTGCCGGCAGCGCCGCCCCGCCAGCATCATTTCCACACCGGCGGACGGGAGCAAGCCCTCCGGCTGTGGCTGATCCGCCTGCTGCAGAAGCGGGAATATCCCCTTCCCCAGCGCATCCTGCTGCTGGGCGAAGCACTGCGCAGGATGGAAGAGGCCATCACCGCCCGCGATGAGGCCCGCCTGGACGCGCTGCTCAGCGGACAGGAAGCGCTGCCCCTGCCCCAGCCCCTGACCCCGACCCGTGAGGATCTGCTCCAGGGCCTACAAGCGATGGAACGCATGCTGTCCATCCTGGATCAAAGCAGCCGCAGCATCCGGGAACACGGCGAGGCTGCAATCGCCTGGTTCAGCAGCAGTCCTTCGCCCTTCGAGCAATACCAGCGCTCGGTCGCCAGCTTCACCGGCCTGCTGCCCCAATGGGAAACCTGGTTTGAGCATCTGCTGGTGAATCACATGTTCTTTGTGCAGTTCCCCTTCCAGGATCGCCCCGTCCCGATCTGGGACGAATACCTCTCCCTCTGCGCGGTCTATGCGCTGCTGCGCTGTCTTTGTCTCGGCTGCACCGCGGCCCAGCCCGACGTCACCCATGCAGTCGATGTGGCTGCAGCAGCCTTCCGGCTGGTCGATCACACAGAATTTGACCGCTACGCCGCCCCGCTCCTGCGGGATCTGGGCTGGGATTCCTGGCAGCAGATCACCCTGCTGGTTTCCCTCTGACAAAAAGCCGCCTGCCCCGAAAGCAATCAGGGCAGGCGGCAGACTGCCGACAAAGGTATGTTTGGAGCCTGCAAAAGGGTTTCGCCTCTGCGGAAGCGACCAAAGGACTTTCCGATCGCCCTTTGGAAACCTTCGGTTGCATACTATTAACGAAAACCAAGTTTGTTGATAAAAACCGCCTGCCCCGAAAGCAATCAGGGCAGGCGGCAGACTGCCGACAAAGGTATTTTTGGAGCCTGCAAAAGGGTTTCGCCTCTGCGGAGGCGACCAAAGGGCTTTCCGATCGCCCTTTGGAAACCTTCGGTTGCATACTGTTAACCAAAACCAAGTTTATCGATAAAAACCGCCTGCCCCGAAAGCAATCAGGACAGGCGGCAGACTGCCGACAAAGGTATGTTTGGAGCCTGCAAAAGGGTTTCGCCTCTGCGGAGGCGACCAAAGGGCGTTCCGATCGCCCGTTGGAAACC
>JAFQIB010000096.1 GCA_017397765.1 Clostridia bacterium
AGGCGCTCGCGCCGACTAGCGAGAGCAAATGCTTGCATTTGCCGAGCATAGCCAGCACCGGGCTTGTCCCGGTGATGGCCGAGTGACCAGTGAGTGAGTGCAAAACCTCGACAAAGTGCCTATAGCACTTTGTCGATACGCAGGGCTCTCCCGCCAAGGAGAGCTGGGACATCTTTGCAAAGGACCCGATTTATCGAGGAACATATTTATGATGAAAGAAAGAACCCTGCGCGTCCTGGAGTTCACCAAGATCCGGGAACGCCTGGCCTCCAAGGCCCTGACCCCCATGGGCGCAGAGCGCTGCATGGCGCTGGTGCCCTCCTGCAATCTGCCTGAGATCGAGATCTGGCAGGCGGAAACGGAGGAAGCCACCGTCATCCTGCAGTACCTGGGCGCTTCTCCGCTGGTCGCCTTTGACGACGTGCGCCAAAGCCTCTCCCTGGCCGAAAAGGGCGCGACGCTGTCCCCCAAGGCCCTGCTGACCATCGCTTCCCTGCTGGCAGCGGCCCGCTCAGCCCGCAGCGCGCTGGATACGGAGCGGGAGAATACCCCTCTGCTCAAGAGCAAGGCCCAGGGCATCGTGTCCCTTCGGCATATCGAAACCGACATCACCAATGCCATCATTTCCGAGGAGGAGATTGCCGACCGTGCTTCCTCCGAGCTGATGAACATCCGCCGCCACCTGCGCGGCGCGACGGAGCGCATCAAGGAAAAGCTCAACCAGATGGTGCATAACCCCAATTTCCAGAAGTACCTGAGCGACGCCATCATCACCGTGCGCAACGACCGCTACGTCATTCCCGTGCGCGCCGACTGCCGCAGCATGGTGCCCGGCCTGGTGCACGACCAGTCCGCCACCGGCGCGACGCTGTTTATCGAGCCCATGGCGGCGGTGGAGATGGGCAATGAGCTGCGCCAGTGGGAAGCTAAGGAAAAGCAGGAGATCGAACGCATCCTGGCGGCCCTGAGCGCGGAGATCGCCCCCTATGCGCCGCAGCTGCGGGACACGGTGGAGATCCTGGCGGAGCTGGACTTCATCTTCGCCAAGGGCCTGCTGAGCCGCGAGATGTACGGCGTGACGCCCAAGCTCAACCAGAGCGGCTACCTGAACATCATCCGGGGCCGCCATCCGCTGATCGACCCGGAGAAGGTCGTGCCCTCCAACCTCTGGCTGGGCAAGGACTTCACCAGCCTGATCATCACCGGCCCCAACACCGGAGGCAAGACCGTCACGCTGAAAACCGTGGGTCTCTTCACCCTGATGGCCCAGGCCGGTCTGCAGGTGCCTGCCGATCTCGGCACGGAGCTGGCGGTATTCGAGCAGGTCTTTGCCGATATCGGCGACGAGCAGTCCATCGAGCAGAGCCTTTCGACCTTCTCCAGCCACATGACCAACATCGTCTCCATCATGCAGGAGGTCACCCCCCGCGATCTGGTGCTCTTTGACGAGCTGGGCGCCGGCACCGACCCTACCGAGGGTGCGGCCCTGGCCCAGGCCATTCTGACCCGGCTGCGCAATATTCGCGTACGGACGATGGCCACCACCCATTACAGCGAGCTGAAGGCCTTTGCGCTCTCCACCCCCGGGGTGGAAAACGCCTCGGTGGAATTCAGCGTGGAGACACTGCGGCCCACCTACCGGCTGTCCATCGGCGTGCCGGGCAAGTCCAACGCCTTTGAGATCAGCCGCAAGCTGGGCCTGATGGAAAACCTGATCGAGGACGCGAAGAAGCTGCTGTCCGGCGATTCCATCCGCTTTGAGGACGTGATCGCCAATGCGGAATACCACCGTCAGGTGGCCGAGCGCGAGCGGGAGATCGCCCGCCAGGCCAGCGAGGAGACCGTGAAGCTGCGCGACGAGGCCGAGCGCCTCCGCAAGGAGATTGAGGACAAGCGGGAAGTTGCCCTGCGCAAGGCCAAGGAGGACGCCCGCCGCATCATGGAGCAGACCCGCCGCGAGGCCGAAGGGATCATTGCCGACCTCAAGCGGATGAAGAAGGAGCAGCAGAGCCCCGACGCCGGCATCAACGCCGTCCGCAAGCAGATCGAAAAGAGCGTGGACAACCTCTCCGAGGGCCTTGTGCAGAAGGTGGACAACGGGCTGGCCCCCAAGACCGTCAAGCCCGGCGACAAGGTGGATATCCTGACCATCGGCTCCCAGGGCACCGTGCTTTCCGCCCCCAACGCCAAGGGCGAGGTGGAGGTGCAGGCCGGCATCATGAAGCTGAAGGTCAACATCAGCCAGCTGCGGCTGCTCAAGGAAAAGCCCTCCGCCCAGCAAAAGCCCCGGCAGTCCAGCGTGAAAATGCATACCGGCGCGATGGAGCGCACCGTACGCATGGAGTGCGACGTGCGCGGCATGACCCTGGACGAAGCGCTGGCCCAGGTGGATATCTACCTGGACAACGCCATCCTGGCCGGCATGGGCGAGGTGTCCATCATCCACGGCAAGGGCACCGGCGTGCTGCGCTCCGGCATTCAGCAGCACCTGCGCCGCCATATGCATGTGGCCTCCTCCCGCCTGGGCGTTTACGGCGAGGGGGAGAGCGGCGTGACCATCGTGACGCTGAAGTAAGGGAGGGATTCCCATCGTCACCCTGATCGCCGGAACGAGCCATACCGGCAAGACGTTTCTGGCCCAGCGCCTGCTGGAAAAGCACGGCTGGCCCTATTTGTCCCTTGACCATCTGAAGATGGGCCTGATCCGCTCCGGATATACCCATCTGACGGTGGAGCAGGACGATGAACTCACCACCCTGATGTGGCCCATCGTTCGGGAAATGATCAAAACTGCCATTGAGAATGAGCAGTATCTGGTCATCGAGGGCTGCTATCTGCCCTTTGACTGGCGCAAGGATTTCAGCGAGGAATACCTGCCGCACATCCGTTTCGTGTGTCTGGTCATGACCGAAAAGTATCTGCGGAACCATTTTTCTGACGTGCATCATTATGCCAGCGTGGTGGAGAACCGCGAAGAGGAACCAGCACTTGATCTGGCAGAGCTCATCCGCGACAATGCAGCGAATCTGGCCAATTGCCGCAAGCATGGATGCGAGGTCATCCTCATTGACGACGAATACAATGTGGAGCTCACATACTGAATTCCGCATTCCGAATTCATCATTCCGAATTTAATTTACACTCCCTTCACACCTGTGTCACACTTCCATGCTATCCTACCCTCGGAGGTGTCCAATCCATGAAAGACAAGCCCTACATCCTCATCGTTGATGATGATCCCAATATTGCCCATCTGGTGCAGCTGTACCTGGAAAAGGAAGGCTTTGAGGTGAAGGTCGCCCAGCGGGGCGACGATGCGCTCAATGAGTTCCGCCGCCTGCCGCCGGATCTGATGCTGCTGGATCTGATGCTGCCCGGCGTGGACGGCTGGCAGGTGCTCAAGACCATCCGCAAGACCAGCACCATCCCCGTCATCATGCTCACCGCCAAGGACGAGACCTTCGACAAGGTGCTGGGCCTGGAGCTGGGCGCGGATGATTACGTCACCAAGCCCTTTGATACCAAGGAGCTGGTGGCCCGCGTCAAGGCAGTGCTGCGCCGCACCCAGGGCCCTGAGGAGGAAAAGAGCGACAGCCTCTCCTTCCCCGGGCTGACGGTCAGCCTGTCCCGGTACGAGGTGTTCTACGAGGGCGAGAAGGTGGATATGCCGCCCAAGGAGCTGGAGGTGCTTTACTTCCTGGCCAGCCACCCCAATCAGCTTTTCACCCGCGGCCAGCTGCTGGACCGGGTGTGGGGCTATGACATCGAGGTGGAGAGCCGCACGGTGGACGTGCACGTCAAGCGATTGCGCGACAAGCTTCCGGACTGCGAGAAGCACGGCTGGGGCATCACCACCATCTGGCGCAGAGGCTACAAATTTGAGGTGCAATAAGCATCAAGGCCGGGCGGCAATAGCGGCCCGGCTCTTTTAAGGAGGCTGCACAATGTTTACCCGCATCATGGCGGTGGTGCTGACGGTGATCCTGCTGCTGACAAGCACCCTGTCCGCCATCGGCTGGATGGCCCTGCGCGATCAGCAAACCGGGACGATCATGGAGACCCTGCGCACCGAGGCCCGCGAGATCGCCTATCTGGCCTCCCAGGCCCGCAGCAGCGTCGGCCTCAGCTTCTTCTCCCACAGCCAGACCAACCAGAGCATGTATCTGCAGTGGAAGGCCAATGAGGTCTATGCGGATTACGGCGCATACATCCTGGTCGTTGACCGGGCAGGCCGGGTGATGGACAACATGAACGTCACCTATGCCGATAACCCGGACTTTGCCAAAACGCTGGACCGCAAGGACATTCTGGAGGCCCTGAGCCGGGTGCTGCAGGGCGAGGAGATCGAGCTGCATGTGAGCATGGACGGCGACGATCTCTTCACCGTGGGCGTTCCCTTTGTGCAAAGCGGCATGGTGTTGGGCGCGGTGTTCATGCAGACCCCGGCACAGACGCTGGAGGGCAGCGCCTCGGAGCTGCTGCTGCCGGTGATCGGCATTGCCGCCGCTGCCAGCATCCTGGCCGGCCTGGTGCTGTTCATCATCCTGAGGGGGATGCTCAAGCCCCTTGGGCGGCTCACCGACGCCGCCCGTGCCATGGCAGACGGAGATTTTGCCGTGCGCGTCCCCCAGAGCCATGCCGCCCGGGAGGTGGAGGAGCTCTCCGCCGCCTTCAACAGCATGGCGGATGAGCTGAGCGAGGTGGAGGACAGCCGCAGAGAGTTTGTGGCCAATGTCAGCCACGAGCTGCGCAGCCCCATCACCGCCATCAGCGGCTATGTGGAGGGCATGCTGGACGGCACGATCCCGGAGGAAGGCCGGGAAAAATACCTGTCCATCGTATCGGACGAATCCCGGCGGCTGTCCCACCTGATCGGCGAGCTGCTGGCGCTGTCCCGGCTGGAACGGGATGACGCAGCACTTTCCTGCACCAGCTTTGACATATGTGATCTGCTGGAGCGCGTGTTCCTGCGCCGCACCGGCGATCTGGAGAAGCGCGGGATGGACGTGGAATGTGACTTTGACCCCGAGCCCTGCTTTGTCCATGCGGATATGGCCCGCATGGATCAGGTGATCGTCAACCTGATCGACAACGCCATCAAGTTCACCCCCGACGGCGGGAAGATCACCCTGCGCGTCCGGGCAACGGATAACCTTTGCACCGTCACCGTGCAGGACAACGGCATCGGTATTCTGCCGGAGGACAGGCCGCGGGTGTTCGAGCGGTTTTTCACCGCAGACCGGGCCCATACCTCCGGCAAGGGCACCGGGCTTGGCCTGTCCATCTGCCAACGAATCCTGGAGATGCACGGCCAGCGCATCCGCCTGCTGGACACGCAGGAGGGCACCGCCTTTGCCTTCACGCTGCCGCTGGCAAAGAAATAATTACATCAAAACGGCTGCCGCTCCGGCTTTGGAGCAGCAGCCGCTTTTTCATTGTGCCGGCACCTCAAACAGCTCGCGCTTGCGCTGGATCATCTCCTCCACGCGGGCAATGTAGTGCTCGATGTTGGCAACGTTGGGCGCGCGGCCGATGTGGCCCTCGTCCTCGTAGACCCGCTTGGAGATGCCGCCTGCGCCAAGGGCAAGGATGTGGGTGGTCTCTTCCATGATGTCCACATTGTACTGGCAGGCATGGCCGGGCAGCGCATAGCCGATATTCTCCTGATTGCCGGCCATGTTCTTCTGCCGGTAGAGATAATAGGGCTGCATGCCCAGCGCCCGGGCCGTTTCAAGGCCCAGCTGCACCATCTGCGCCGCCTCCACGCCCGTGGGGAAGCGGTAGTTTTCAAAGTGCAGCCGGGTGGAGCGCTTGATAGCCAGGGTATGTACGGTAAGGCTCTCCGGCTTCAGCTGCCGGGCGAAGGCCATCGTGCGGGCAAAGTCCTCCACGGTCTCGCCGGGCAGACCGGCGATCACGTCCATGTTGATGTGGTGTATGCCCGCAGCCCGCGCCATGGCGTAGGCGTCGATCACTTGCCGCGCCGTGTGGGCACGCCCGATGATACGCAGCGTTTCGTCATTCATGGTCTGGGGGTTGATGCTGATGCGGCCCACGCCAGCCGCTTTGATGGCTTCCAGCTTGCCTGGGGTGATCGTATCCGGGCGGCCCGCTTCGACGGTGTATTCCATCGCACCGGGAAAGCACTGCATCATTTTATCCAGCAGGCGCCTGAGCTGCTCCTCGTTGAGGCTGGTGGGCGTACCGCCGCCCACATAGACCGCGCGCAGGCTGCGTCCGGTGGCGGCGATCATGCCGCTGCATGCCTCCATCTCGTGGAACAGAGCCGCAAGGTAGGGCTCCACCAGCTTCCCCTTCCCCAGTTCGCCGGAGGAAAAGGAGCAGTAGGTGCACCGCGTCGTGCAGAAGGGAATGCCGATGTATACATCCATCCAGCGGTCCTCCGGCGGCGGCAGCTGCCCCTGCACCTGGGCGATCTCCCAGAGAATGTCCGCCCGGTCCGGCTGCACGTCAAAGCGATCAATGACATATTGCTTCGCCGCTTCGCCCGCCAGGCCGAGACCGATGGCCTCGTACATCAGGTGGGTCGGGCGGATGCCGGTCAGGCTGCCCCAGGGCGGATGAATACCGGTCGTCTCCCGGCAGAGATCATAAAGCGTCTGCCGGACAAGCCGCCGGGCCGCCCGCTTGCGGTGCAGCGTCAGCAGCCGTTCCTCCTCCTCATGGGGCGGAATGGCCACGGACGCCTCCGCGGTATGCGTGCCGTCCGTAAACCGGCAGTGATAGCGCCCCGCGTCCGCCCAGGCGGAATATGTGTACCGCGGCACTTCCCATTCACTGTCCGGAATGCCAAAGAGCCGGGTGATGTTCATCAGCTCCGGCTGAATGGTGTCAAGGTATTGCATCATAGGTCATGCCTCCAATGCTCAATGCCCGGGGAATATCTGACATTGCCAGGCCAGCGGCTGCAGCCTGCGCAAAGAGGCCGACAGCTGCTGCATGCTGCCGCCGGGCAGATCCGTGCGGCCATAGCCGTACTGAAAAAGCGTATCGCCGGTAAAGAGCCAGTCACCGGTCTGATAGCAGACGCAGCCCGGGGTATGGCCGGGCGTGTGCAGCACGGTGAAGGTCACTCCCGCGAAGGTGATCTCATCGCCTTCATCAACCAGCCGGGTCGCAGCAGGCGCAGTCACACAATCCCCCACCAGCCAGGAAGCGTTCAGCTTCGTATCTGCCAGCATCGGCGCATCGCCGGGATGGATCACAATCTCCGCCCCGTCCTTCGCCAGCTCCGCCACGCCGCCGATGTGGTCAAAATGCCCATGCGTCAACAGGATCGCCTCAATGCGGCGGCCCTCGCAGGCCCGGCGGATGCGTTCCGGCTCATATCCCGGATCAATGACCACACAGCCGTCCTTCTCCTCATCATACACAACATAACAGCAGGTGCCCAGCGCCCCCACCGTCAGGTTCTTCATCCGCAGCATACAAATCCCCCGTCAGAACAGCTTGGTCGAATCCATCAGCATGGTGACCGGGCCGTCATTGACCAGCGACACCTTCATATCCGCGCCAAACACACCGGTCTCCACATGAATTCCCTGCTGCCGCCAGGCCTCCACCAGCCCCTCATACAGCGGGATCGCCTGCTCCGGCCGGGCTGCCGCCGTAAATCCAGGCCGCCGCTGAGAGCGGGCATCCCCATACAGCGTGAACTGGCTGATCGCCAATATCTCCCCTCCCACATCCAGGATGGACTTGTTCATCTTGCCGTTCTCATCCTCAAAGATCCGCAGCGTCGGGATTTTTGAGGCCATGTACGCCAGATCCTTCTCCGTATCCTCCACGGACACGCCAATCAGGATCATATACCCCTTGCCGCAGCGGCCAACCACCTGACCATCAATGGCAACGGACGCCTCCGTCACCCGCTGAATCACGCAACGCATGGGTTTCCCTCCTTCAAGAAAGGCCCTCCGCCAGGGAGAGCCAAATATACCGATATGCAACGCCCCCAGGCATCGCCTTGCAGCGATGCCAGCTCTCTTGGGAAGGGCACCTTTGGTGCACAAGCGCACACCCTGGAAGCCCGCGCGATGAGCGCGCGGACAATCAACGCCACCTTTCACCCCAACTCCCTCGCGGAGCCAACCCCACCCGAAGACACCCAACTCCATCGCGCAACGGGGTTCTCAGGGGATATATCCCCTGAGCGGGGATCCTTAAGGGGCAGCGCCCCTTAAGCGCGGAAGACGTCAATCACGTCGGCCTTTTTCATGAGCTGCTTGACCACCTTGTCCATCTGCTCGCGGGACTTGACCTCCACAGCAAAGCGGAAGGTGGCAATCTGCGTCTTCTCGTCCAGAGAAGCCGCCACATTCTTGATGCTGATGTTCATGTCGCCGATGATCGAGGCGATCTCCACCAGCAGATTGGGCTTGTCATAGGCCGCAATCTTGATGGAGGCCGTGAAGGCGCCCACATTTTCATCCGCCCAGTCCACCTCAATGCGGCGCTCTTCCTCGCCGGAAATGGCGTTGACGCAGTCCGCCTTGTGAACGGTGACGCCGCGTCCGCGGGTGATGTAGCCCACAATATCGTCGCCAGGCACCGGCGTGCAGCACTTGCCGAAGCGCACCGGAATGTCCATGTCTTCGTTGCCGGGCATGAAGATGCCGTGATGCGCCTTGGCGTTGGCCCTGCGCTGGGGCTGATTCTGCGGCGCAATGAGATCTTCAATCCTGGGCGCTGCCGCTGCCTGCGCCGCGCGCTGCTCTTCCACCAACCGGCTGACCACATATACCGCCGCCATGCCGCCGTAGCCCACCGCCGCAAAAATATCGTCCACGGTGGTGAAGCCGTATTTGCGCATGATGGAATCGTAGAATTCCGGCTTGATCAGCTCCGCCGGATTAGCGCCCCTGCGGCGGCATTCCTTTTCCACCATGGAGCGGCCCAGCTCAATGTTCTCAACCTTGAATTCCTTCTTCAGGAAAGCACGGATCTTCGACTTGGCCTGCGGGGTCTTGCAGATGCGCAGCCAGTCGGTGGACGGGCCCTTGGAGGAAGCGCTGGTGATGATTTCCACCCGGTCGCCCGTCTGCAAAGGCGTGTCCAGCGGCATGATCTTGCCGTTGATCTTGGAGCCCACGCATTTGTTGCCCACGCCGGAATGAATGCGATAGGCAAAATCCAGCGGGGTTGCGCCCTTGGGCATGGAGATCACGTCGCCCTTGGGAGTGAAGAGGAAAACCTCCTCGGCAAACAGATCCGTCTTGAGGGTATCCATGAACTCCTTGGAGTCACGGGTATCGTTCTGCCAGTCCAGGATCTGGCGCACCCAGGTCAGCTTGGAATCCAGATCGTCCCCAGCGCCCTTTTCCTTGTAGCGCCAGTGAGCTGCAATGCCGTATTCCGCCACGCGGTGCATCTCCCAGGTGCGGATCTGCACCTCAAAGGGGAAGGGCAGCTTGCGTCCGCCCACCACCGTGGTGTGCAGGGACTGATACATGTTCGCCTTGGGGACGGAAATATAATCCTTAAAGCGTCCGGGGATCTGGTTCCACAGCGTGTGGACAATGCCCAGCACCACATAGCAGTCCGGCACAGAATCCACCAGCACACGGATGGCGATCAGGTCGTAGATCTGATCAAAGGGCTTGTTCTGCAGCACCATCTTGCGGTAGATGGAATAGAAATGCTTCGGGCGGCCGTCGATGTCATAGTGGATGTGCATCTCGTCCAGCTTCTCGGAAAGCTCAGCGATCACCGTGCGGATGTTCTCCTCGCGCTCGGAGCGCTTCTGGCCCACCTTCTGCACCAGGTTCTGATACCCGGCAGGATCAATGTAGCGCAGGGACAGATCCTCCAGCTCCTGCTTGATGGCGTACACGCCCAGGCGATGGGCCAGGGGCGCGTAGATATCCAGGGTCTCCCGGGCAATGGCCACCTGGCGCTCCGGACGCTGGAACTTCATGGTGCGCATGTTGTGCAGGCGGTCCGCCAGCTTGATGAGCACCACGCGGATGTCCTTGGCCATGGCCATAATCATCTTGCGCAGAGATTCGGCCTGAGCTTCCTCCTTGTCCGCAAAATCCAGCTTATCCAGCTTGGTCACGCCGTCCACCAGCCAGGCGACCTCGTCGCCGAACTCCCGGCGGAGCGTCTCCAGGGTGATGTTTTCACAGTCCTCCACCGTATCGTGGAGCAGACCGGCCGCAATGGTCGGCGGGTCGATCATCAATTCCGTCAGGATGCTCGCCACGAAGCAGGGATGCACAAAATAAGGCTCACCGCTCTTGCGCTTCTGATCCTTGTGGGCTTCCTGCGCGAAAAGGTAGGCCTTTTTGACCAGCTCCGCGCCGTCGCCCGGGTTATACTTTTCAACGCGCGCAAGCATGGCGTTGAGCGGCATCGCTTCATAAACCGTGTACACCGAACATCCTCCTTTCCCAGGTCAGTCAGCAGCCTTGCGGCTGTTTCAAGCTTGTTCATCGGATCGAACGCAGATACCGCACCAGCGGGCTGTCGTCCATCCGGCATTTTTCCGGCGGCAGCAGCTTCACCGCAAAGGGCACCAGGGACATTTCCACCAGATGCACCTGATGGAAGGCGAGCAGCCCGGTCAGGGCCTGCTCGCTGCTCAGTCCGGTATCCGCCGCCAGCTGGCTCGCCGCCATCGCTTTGCCCATGCGGACGCGCCGGTACAGCGTGCGAAGCGTTTCGTCCTCCATGGCGAGGCTGTGCAGGAGCGTGCTGAAGGCAGGGTTTTCCTTCATCGCATGGATACGGGCCCGGGGGCATTTCGCCGCAATGGCGTCCGCCTCGCCCGGCAGCAGCCCGCCGTCCAGCAGCACAATGTCCGTCCACACGTCCCGCAGCGCCCCGATCTCCGGGTTCATCAGCAGCGTATTGAAGGCACGCTCGTCCTTCACGCTGCCAACCGCCGTGTCCGCCTGCACATCACAGAGCATCCGCGCTGCGGCTTCCCGCTCATGGCCGATGAGCAGCACGCCCCGCCCGGTCTGCATCAGCTTGCGAACCCCGGCAGCCGTGATGCTTTCCACCGCAGCAGCAACTTGGATATTATTCTCCGCCAGCGCCGTCATTTCCTGCAAAAGCCCGAAAAACAGCTGTCCGCTGTCCGGCAGCACCACCGCGCCCTCCGCGGGCGTCAGGGCCTCCACCATCAGCTGGGGCGTCACGCGGCCGCGGAACTCGTTGCGCTCCGGGGTAAACAGCACGTCCACCCGGTCCAGCCCCTCGTCCGCCAGATCGCCCTTGCCAAAGGCGATGCCATCCCGGAGGGTCTGCCCCTCCAGCAGCGTCACCTTCAGGTGCGTCCGGGTCTTGCCGACCCGCTGGGCCTGCTGGAGGTGAGTATCCCGGGCCAGGAACACAGGATTCGGATTGCCGTAGCCGGTGGGCTGGAGCAGCTCCAGGCGGTCGATCATCTCCAGATCCACCTCCTGCAGCCGCACGGTCAGGTCGTATTCCTTGCGGGGGATGTAGCAGGTCAGATCACAGTTTTCATTGATGGCCAGATTCAGCCGGCGGCGCAGCTCCGGCACCAGCTCAGACTGCATGGTCAGCCCCGCCGCCTGCTCATGCCCGCCAAAGCGCAGGAACAGATCCTTGCACAGGCTGAGCATGCCGTGGATATTCACGCCGGGGATCGACCGGCAGGAGCCTACCGCAATCCCCTCTTCATTCTTTGTCAGCACGATGGTTGGGAAATGGTATTTCTCGCAGATCCGCCCGGCAGCCAGGCCGATCACGCCGTGATTCCAGCCCTCGCCCATCAAGATGATGACCCTGTCCGTGCAAAAATCAACGCATTCGCCGATCATGCCGATCGCCTTCCGGGTGATTTCCTGCTCAATGGCCTGCCGCTGCTGATTGGCAGCCTCCAGGTGCATGGCAATGGGATCGGCAGTCGCCGCATCCTCCGCCGTCAGCAGCAGCACGCCCTGGGCAGCGTCTTCCAGCCGCCCGCCCGCATTCAGCCGGGGGGCCAGACGGAAGCCCACATGCCCGGCATTCACCGGGGGATGCACGTCGCTGACCTGCAGCAGCGCCCGCAGTCCGGGACGCTGGCTGTCCGCCATCCGGCGCAGGCCCTCCCTGACGATGATGCGGTTCTCGTCGATCAGCGGCACGATGTCCGCCACCGTCGCCAGGGCTGCCAGATCAATGCGGCGCAGCACCGCCTCCATGCCCAGAAGCGCCTGCGTCAGCTTGAGCGCCACGCCCGCACCGCAGAGCCGCCGGAAGGGATATTCCCCCAGCAGCGGATTGAGCACCACATCTGCGGGCGAGGACGTATCCGCCAGCTGATGATGGTCGGTGACGATCACCGTCATGCCCAGCAGCTGCGCCAGCCGAACCTCCTCGTGGTTGGTCACGCCGCAGTCCACGGTAATCAGCAGCCGGTGGCTTTCCGCCATTTCCCGGACCGCATCGCAGTTCAGGCCGTAGCCCTCCCCATGGCGGCTGGGAATGCGGAAATCCGGGGCCGCGCCCATTTCCCGCAGCGTCTCCAGCAAAATGGAGGTCGCGCAGACGCCGTCCACATCATAGTCGCCGTAGACGATGATGGGAAAGCCCCCCGCAATGGCCTCGCGGATGATCCGCACCGCCTTGTCCATCCCCTGCAGGAGGAAGGGATCGTGCAGGTGGGCCAGATCGGGATAGAGGAAGCGCGCTGCCTTTTCCGGCGTATCCACACCGCGGGCACGCAAAAGAGCGCTCAGCCAGTTGGGCAGATCGCCGATGGGCTGTGCGTCCCTGGGGCCCCGCTTGATGAATTGCAGCATACGCTTCCCTCGCTCGGTTTATTCGTCGTCCTCGTCATCCGCATCGGATACGCGTTCCTTTTGGGGGAACTTCTTTTCCAGCCAGGCCCAGAGATAGCCGCTGATCAGATTGGAGGACCAGGTGCCCGCTATCACGCCCACGATGATGGGCAAGGCAAATTTCTTGATCGCCGCCACGCCCAGGATATACAGCGCAACAATGGTCACCAGGGTGGTCATGGAGGTCATAACGGTACGGCCAAGGCACTCCCGAACAGACAGGCCGACAAGCTCTGTCCGATCCATCTCGGGCAGCTTCTTCGCATTTTCGCGGATGCGGTCAAAGACCACGATGGTATCGTTGATGGAATAGCCCACGATGGTCAGCGCAGCCGCAATGAAGGAGCTGTTCAGCTCGATCACATCCCGCAGGATGACCATGAACGCCAGCATGACCAGCACATCATGGGCCAGCGCCAGCACTGCCGCCAGACCGGAATGGAAGTCAAAGCGCCAGGCGATGTAGATGAGCATCAGCACGGCGGCAATGCCCACAGAAGTCAGCGCATTTTTCACCAGCGTCGCACCGGCCACCGGGCCGACATAGCTGACCTCGCCCACCGGCTCAGCGCCGGGATAGCGGCTCCGGAGCTTCTCCGTCACGGTGCGCTGCACATCCTGAATGTCCTCAGTGCCCACGGATTTGATGCGCACCAGCGCCTCGCTCTTGTTTTCGCCCTGGATGGTCACGGCATAAGGGCTGTCCAGCAGCGCCGCCACATCGGGCTGAGCGGCACTCTGCCCCAGCTCATAGGTCATGGAGAGGCCGCCGGCAAAGTCCAGGCCGAGGTTCATGCCGCGGCCGCACAGCGTCAGCACAACAGCCAGCAGGATGATCGCTGCGGAAACGAGCAGGGCGGGCTTCATCGGATTCCTGATCTTCATTTACACGCCCTCCTCTTCCTTCTTGATCTCGCCATAGGTGAAGGCTGCGGGCTTCCAGCGGCGCACCTGCACCAGATTCAACATAATCAGCCGGGTCACGAAGACCGCCGTAAACATGGACGCCAGCACGCTCAGCCCCAGCGTCATGCCGAAGCCGCGGATGGTGCCGGTGCCAAACACCAGCAGCACGCCCGCTGCAATCAGCGTGGTGATATTGCCGTCCAGCACCGCGCCGGCAGCATTCTTGAAGCCGGCACGGACAGCGGCCTTCAGGCTGCGGCCCTTGCGCACCTCTTCGTTGAAGCGTTCAAAGATGATCACATTGGCGTCCACCGCCATGCCGATGCCCAGCACGATGCCCGCCAGGCCCGACAGCGTCAGCTGGATGCCGGGCACCAGATAGATCACCAGGAACAGCAGCACAATGTAGATCACCAGCGCCCAGGAGGCCACGATCCCGTTCATCCGGTAGCGCCAGCACATCAGCGCCATGATGACAGCCATGCCGATCAGCGCTGCCATCACGGAGGTGGACAGGGCGTCGTCGCCCAGCGTGGCGGACACCGTATCAATTTTCTGCTGGGTCAGCACCAGCGGCAGCGCGCCGGACTGAATCTGCGAGGCGATCTTGGCCGCCTCCTCCTGGCTGTCCATGCCCGAAATGGAGCCGGTGCCATTGGTGATGGGCTCATTGACCACGGGGGAAAGCAGCACCTCGCCGTCCAGCAGGATATACAGCACCTGGCCGACATATTTGGTCGTCATGTCGCCGAAGAGCTTTTCGCCCTCCCGGTTGAGCTTGAAATGGATGACGTACTTGCCCACCGTCCCCGGCTGTCCGGACTGATCCGGAGCGGGCTGGGCGCTGGAGACCATTTCGCCGGTCATAAAGGTCACGCCGTCCGGAGTGGCGAATTCCAGCAGCGCCGGCTCGCCGATCAGCTCCAGCACAAAGGCCGTGTCCGTCACATCGGGGATCTCCACGCGGATGCCGTCCTCCCCCAGCCGCTGTACGGTGGCTTCGGAATAGCCCTTGTCCGACAAGCGGGTGCGGATCACGGACATGGTGGTCTCCAATAGCATGGTAAAATCGGAATCCCCGTCATCCGGGCGGGCGGCAGAGTATTCCACATAAACGCCGCCCCGCAGATCCAGGCCCAGCGGCAGCGCCTCGGGCCACTTCTCCGCATCCGTGGTGGGCAGCCAGTTTTTCAGCCCCAGCGCGGGCAAGCCGGTCACGCCCAGCACGGTCAGCAGCACCGTCAGCACCAGCAGCGCTGCCAGCGTCAAACGCGCTTTCGTCTTGGCCTTCTTCATGTTCGTTGCATCCTCTCATCGTTGATCGGGCAGAAATTGCATACAGAATATTATACCGTATCCGTCATGTATCGTCAAGCTTTCCGGGGCTGGGAAAAGCCCTGTCCGGTCCTGCCGGACAGGACGCCCAGCGCTGCCTTTCAGACCGTTTTTCAATTTGACGTCATCCGGTACACAGGTCTTTTTCAACTGCAGTTGACATTCGGACAGGGATATGCCATAATTGGAGCAGTATCAGAATAACACAGTGCATGAGGTAAAGCTTCTTGAAAATCAGAACAAAAAAGCTGCCCTACGAGCAGGTCATTACCCTACCCCGTCCCCGGCACAGGAATCCCATGCGCCCGCATTTCCTGTTCCGGGCGCTGATCCGCGCGCTGTCTGTCCCGACGCTGATGAAAACCCGCTTCACTGTCCGCCGGGAGCGCATGGAGGCCGCCGGAGATCAGCCCTGCCTGATCCTGATGAATCACTCCAGCTTCACCGATCTGAAGATCGCCTACGGCATCTTTTTCCCGCAGCCCCTGTGCATCGTGGCCACCACGGACAGCTATGTCAGCAAGCGCTGGCTGATGCCGCTGATCGGCTGCATCCCCACCCAGAAATTCGTCAGCGACCTGACCCTCATCCGCGACATGCGCTATGCCATGGAGCAGAAGGGCTGCCATGTGCTGATGTTCCCGGAGGCAGGCTACTCGCTGGATGGACGCAGAACCGTGCTACCCCGGAATCTGGGCGTCATCCTCAAGCGGTTCAAGCGGCCTGTGGTCACCGTGACCACCTGGGGCGCCTTTGCCCGCGATCCGCTGTACAACGGTCTGCAGCTGCGCAAGGTCAACGTCTCCGCAGACGTGAAGTGCCTCCTCACCCCGGAGGAAATCGAAGAAAAGTCCGTGGCGGAGCTGGACGCGATCGTCAACGAGGCCTTCGCCTTTGACCAGTTTGCCTGGCAGCGGGACAATCAGATCCGCATCGCCGAGCCCTTCCGCGCCGACGGGCTGCACCGGCTGCTCTATCAGTGTCCCCATTGCGGCGCCGAAGGACAGATGGAGGGTAAGGGCGTGCGCCTGATCTGCCATGCCTGCGGCCAGGAGCATGAAATGAATGAATACGGTCAGCTCCATGCCCTGACAGGCGAGACCCGCTTTGCCCACATCCCCGACTGGGTCGACTGGCAGCGGGAGCAGGTTCGCCGGGAACTGACCGAGGATGCCTATCGGCTGGAAACGGACGTGGAGATCGGCATGATGGTCGATCACAAGGCGCTCTACCTGGTCGGCAACGGCCACCTGAGCCATTCAAAGGACGGCTTCCTGCTCACCGGCTGCGACGGAAAGCTCCGTTACGAGCAATCACCCCTGTCCAGCCACTCCCTCAACGTGGATTTCCACTGGTATGAGATCGGCGATGTAATCTCCATCGGCAACCGGGACGCGCTGTATTACTGCTTCCCGAAAGACCGGGTGTGCGTCACCAAAGCGCGCTTCGCCGCCGAGCTGATGTATGAAATGAGCAAGGCGTAAGAAACTCCCCCGCAGCAGGGAGGGAGATGGAAAGGAAGGAGTTATCCTTCGCCAGCCATTATGCAAACAACGGAAGCGCAAGCCTTGCCTGGCTTGCGTTTTCTTGTGCTGCTGTGATAGAATGGAAATGGTAAACTTGAATTTGTTGACATTTACATTAAGAAGAGGATAAATATGGAGAATACTTTCTTTTGCCAATGGTTTAAAGGATTCGAAAAAGGTTTAGATGAAATGGATTTGGACAGCCGAGACTGTCTGTTGAAGCATTGTGCCAAATGCTGTGCTGATACAGGTGTTTTGCAGTCATATTTGAAGCTATATCAAACTGTGAACGGAGAGCGTGATGCGTTTTACAGCAGATTAAGTGAAATTGGTAATGTTCGTGGTGAGATTGTCGTATCTAATAAAGAATATTTCATTTACTTTCCAGAGTGTGCTTGCGATATTCATACTGTTTTTGGTGTTAATACTAATAATCTATGTGAATGCTCGCGACAAAGCATTATTTATGTGGCAAAGCTCGTATGGAGTGACAACAGAATCCGAGTAGAACAAGTAGAAACCATTCTATCTGGAGATACGGAATGCAAATTCAGGGTTATATTTGATTAAATCTCCATCTATCTTATATGCAAATTCCAATTTGTCGAGCTGGTAAATAACGCCTCTCCCTCATTGGGTGAGGGCGCGATTATACGCACTGTGCCAGTGCATTGCGTTTATACCCCCCCCTAAGTAAACGAGCATCCGGCATATTCGCCAGATGCTCGCCTTTTTCGTTGTGGGATCAATTCATCCTTAAGAATCCTCCCACCGCTGCAGGGGAGTTTTTCGTGTACCACCGATGCAAACCAGCATCAGCGTTTTGGGGATCACTCGTACGTCCAGGTATCCAGCGGCCGTTCGCTCACACCGACGTAGGTGATCGGCTGGACTGCCGCATAGGTATCATGGAACAGATGGGTGCGCTCCACTTCGGTGCCGTCCACATACTTCACCTTGAAGCTGTCCACCTCATAGCCGATCTTGCCGGGGACATCCAGCGTCTCATCCATGTAGATGACGTGCTCTGCCTTCTTGTCCGGGACAATGGTCGGTTCCGGGATGGGCACCTCCACCTGGGTGGAAACCAGATCATAGGTGACGCCGGGCTCCAGGGCCGGGCCGTAGATCTCGCAGACCACCAGATAGTGCTTCTTGTCGATCTTGGGCTTCTTCATCACCTTGGTGACCACATAAATGTTGCTGTTTGTGTTGTTGCGGAAGACAAAGTCGATCTTCTTGCCGTCATAGTTGACCGTCGCATCCAGGCCGAAGGTGGTGTAGTTGACCTCCAGGGAATGCTGGGTGCGTTTGACGATCTCCATATTGGCGCGGACCGCTGCCACGTAGATGGTCGAGGAGACCTGGCAGACGCCGCCGCCGTAGCCCTCCACCTGCTTGCCGTAGGCATACTCAATAGCCGTGTAGAAGCCATTCTTCTTCGAGCGGGGGCCGACGATCTCATTGAAGGAGAAGGTCTTGCCCGGCTCGATGCATACGCCGTTGATCAGGTCGCAGGCGCGCTCCACATTGAGGTTGCGGTTCTCCGTGGAGGTGGTGGAGATGGGCGTATAGTGGGTGCCGATCAGCCGGGTCTGGGATTCCACCATTTCGCGGGTCACCGCAGGCTGGAGCACCGTGGGCGCGATCTTGATCTCGCCGCTCTCCATCCGGGCGACCATATCGTACACCTGGGTCTTGATGGAGGCCACGTCCAGATACTGGCCCGGCACGCCGTCAAACACCTCAAAGGGATTGGTCAGCTGGGGATTGAAGGTCGCATAGGCGTTGGTCGCAGGGACGTACATCCCCTCCGCGATCTCGTTGAGGATGCGGTCAATATCCGCCGTATCGCTGCTGGGCAGCGCGGTGGAGGTGTGGAAGGGCTTCGTCTTCAGCGCGTCCATCTCTGCCTTGCGCAGGGCCACATCGTCGGTGGAATGTCCCTGCTGCCAGGCCTCGTTCAGCGCATCGTCCACATGAACGGTCATGCCCAGGTGGTAGGAATTGATCTCGCCCAGGTATTCTCCCGCAGGCGTTCTCAGCGCCACATTCCACTCGTCGCACTTGAGCTGTGCACTCTGCTGGACCGTCGATTTGGCTTCCTCATAGGTCATACCGCCCAGATGAATGCCATCCACATACACGCCCTCGCAGTAGCGATCCTCATAGGCCTTCACGCTTTCGTAGATGGCCTGATTTTCATTCTCCCGCGTCGTGTGGCTGTTGACCACGACCACAACGATCAGGATCAGCGCCAGGGCTGCCAGCAGGATAATCATCGTTTTGCGGCTGATGACGGGCTTTCCCCCGCCGCTGCCGCCGTTTCCGGTATTGGCCGGCTGCTGGTCATAGGCAGGGGTATATCCGCCCACCCATTGGCCGGCGGCATATCCGCCCTGCCAGCTATTGCCGGATTGCTGATCCTGCGCAGCGGGATAGGGCTGATTCCAGCTCTGCCCTGCCGGCTGCTGATAGGGCTGGTTCCAGCCCTGCTGGGCTGCTTGCCCCTGCTGCCAGCCATACTGCTGCGCAGGTGCGTAATACCCCTGCTGCAGCGGGACATTGCCCTGCTGCGGGGGATATCGGCCGTTCCAGGCTGCGCCGTAGGAGGCAGGGGCCTCCTGCGCGGGCTGCCAGTCTGTCTGGGCAGGCTTTTCCGGCGCCGCAGGCTTCACATAGGAGGCTGCAGGCTTTCCGGGCATGGGAGAGGGGGCGCTCATTGACGGTTCACCCAGCATTGGATCGGCATAGTGGTCTGCAGAAAAAGATCCCTTGTTGTTATCATAGCCGCTCATCGGCTCCCCTCCTTTCCTTTTGTTCCTTCATGTCATCCTTGGTATTCGTTCATTGCCTGCAGGAGCGCCTGCGTATCCGCTTCTGCGCTGCGCCAGTGGACAGCGGTGCAGCCCGGCTGACCATGGCGACTATCGTCACAGTGATAATCGCTGCCGCCGGTGACCAGCAAGCCCATGCGCCGGACCATGGCATCCAGCGGGGCAAAGCCGTGCTTTTCCTGGGAGGGATGATAGACCTCCACACCCATCAACCCCTGCTTCTGCCAGCTTTCCAGGAGTATGCGCAAGGTCATGTCATCCTTTTCCAGCTCCGCAGGGTGCGCCAACACCGGCACAAAGCCGTTGCGCCGCAGCAGCGGCAGCGCCTGCGCCATGGTCAGCCGTTCGCCGGCCACATAGGCGGGCCGGCCTTCGCCAAGAAACCGGTCAAAGGCCTCCTGCGCGGTGCGCACACAGCCCTTGTCCAGCATGGCCCGGACGATGTGCATGCGCCCCACCGTGCCCTCACAGGCCGCGCAGAGCTGGTCGTAGTCCAGCGGGAAGCCCAGCTCACCGAGCTTCTCCACCATGCGGGCCGCCCGGGTCAGCCGCTTTTCTGCCAACGCATGGACGGTATGGCGCAATTCCGGCGCCTCCGTGACGCCGTAGCCCAGCAGATGCAGTCCCTTCATGTCCGACAGGGACAGCTCCACGCCGGTGAGCACCGGGATGGGCGTTGCCCTGCCGCGCAGGCTGTCCGCACCGGCAAAGGTGTCATGATCGGTGACGGCCATGACGGTCACGCCGCGGTCGGCGGCAAAGCGCACCAGCTCCTCCGGCGGCAGCAGACCGTCGGAGGCAGTGGTATGCATGTGCAGATCAGGCTTCATTGGTTTCGACGTTCCCGTCGCCGGGATTGTTCCGGGTCTCCCCATCTTTTTCTGCCTCAGCAGGCTTTTCTGCGGCAGGCTTCTCCTCCCCCAGAATCTCCCGGAGGCTGCGGGGCTTGCCGGCGTCGGTGATCTCGGGTATCTCGCCCGTTTCCATCAGGCTGACGAATTCCTGGCGGCTCAGCGTCTCGTGCTTGAGCAGCGCTTCGGTCAGCAGCTCCAGCTTGTCGCGGTTGTCCGTCAGAGCCTTAATTGCCATGTCGTAGGCGGCCTGGCACAGGCGCTTGACCTCCGCATCGACCCGGGCTGCCGTCTCCTCGGAGAAGCTGCGGCTCTGGCCGAATTCCATGCCCACGAAGACTTCCTGATCGCTGTCCAGATACACCGGACCGATCTCCTCGCTCATGCCGAACATGGTCACCATCCGGCGGCACGTTTCGGTAGCGCGCTGCAGATCGCTGGTCGCGCCGGTGCCGAATTCGCCCAGCACCAGCTTCTCCGCCGCATGGCCGCCCATCAGCACGGCAACGTCGGACATGAGCTGATTCTGCATGCTCATCTCGTCCTCCGTGCTGGGGAGGGACAGGGTGTGGCCGCCGGTGCGGCCGCGGGGCACGATGGTCACCAGATGTACGTCATCCGCATCCGGCAGCACATGGCTGACGACGGCATGGCCGCCCTCATGGATGGCAACGATGCGGCGGTCACGGTCAGTAACCTTGTGGCTGCGCTTTTCCGGGCCCATCTGGATGCGGGCGATCGCGTCCAGCATCAGCTGCTGGTCAATCTCCTTCTTGCGGGCGCGGGCGGCCAGGATCGCCGCCTCATTCATCATGTTTTCCAGGTCGGCGCCGGTGGCGAAGGGCGTGCGCTTGGCCAGCGTCTTCAGATCCACATCCGCCGCCAGGGGCTTGCCCTTGGTATGCACCTTCATGATGGCCACGCGGCCGTCCAGATCGGGATAATTGACGGTAATGGTCCGGTCGAAGCGGCCCGGACGCAGCAGGGCGGGATCCAGGATATCCCGGCGGTTGGTGGCCGCCATGACGATCACGCCTTCGTTGACCGCAAAGCCGTCCATCTCCACCAGCAGCTGGTTCAGTGTCTGCTCGCGCTCATCATGACCGCCGCCCAGACCCGCGCCGCGATGGCGGCCCACCGCGTCGATCTCATCGATGAACACAATCGCCGGAGCGCTGCGCTTGGCCTGATCGAACAGATCGCGCACGCGGCTTGCGCCAACGCCCACGAACATCTCCACGAAGTCAGAGCCGGAGATGGAGAAGAAGGGCACGCCCGCCTCGCCTGCCACGGCCTTGGCCAGCAGCGTCTTACCGGTGCCGGGAGGGCCCACGAGCAGCACGCCCTTGGGGATGCGTGCGCCCATTTCGATGTAGGTGCGGGGATTACGCAGGAAATCGACCATCTCCTGCAGCTCCTCCTTCTCCTCGTCCGCGCCGGCCACGTCATCAAAGGTGACCTTGTTCTTGCCGGGCTCGCCCACGCGGGCATGCGCCTTGCCGAAGTTCATCACCTTGCCGTTGCCGCCGCCCTGGGCACGGAAGAGCATCACGAACAGGAAAATCATCGAGCCGATCATCAGCAGGGTCGGCAGCAGGGACACCCAGATGGACACCGTTTCCGGCGCCATGGGGATGATCTGGAAGGTCAGATCGCCGTCGCCCACCGTGTCGGGGCTGATGCCCTGCGCCTTGGCCTGGCGCTTGTAGGCCTCCTGGCGGAAGCTTTCAATATCGGTGATCGTGGCTTCAAAATCATAAGCGCCTTCCGGGAAGCGGGACTCCGGGATCTCCGAGCCCGTCTTCAGACCCCACAGCTTCGTGCCGCGGATGGCGACGCTCTTGACCTCGCCTGCGTCGATCATCTCCCACAGCTTGGCATAAGTGACTTCACGGTTCTGCATGCCCGCCAGGCTGCCGTTGATCAGCAGCGCGACGATCAGGAAGGCGCCGAGCACCACAAGATAGCCCGTCCAGCCTCTGTTACGTTTCAAAACAGGTTCCTCCTTTTGTTCAGGCAGGCAGCCGCCGGCAGGAAGCTGCCATCATAATATACGCATTGTTCCGCCTCGCAAGCATAAATATCAGCGGATATGCCTGTCTAAGCTGGAAATCAGCGGCGGACGGATCAATCCTCCGGCGCATAGACCCGGGGCGAAAGCACGCCGATGTCCGGCAGGTTGCGGTATTTTTCCGCATAGTCCAGCCCGTAGCCCACGACAAACTCGTCCGGAATGGTAAAGCAGAAATAATCTGCCTTCAGGTCCACGCGGCGGCGTTCCGGCTTGTCCAGCAGGGTTGCGATCCGGATGGAGGCCGCCCCGCGGGTCGACAGGTACTTTTTCAGGTAGCTCAGCGTCATGCCGGAATCGACGATATCCTCCACGATCAGCACGTCCATGCCGGTGATGTCCACCGTCAGATCCTTGACCAGGTTGACCACGCCGGAGGTCTTCGTCGATGCACCGTAGCTGGACACCGCCATGAACTCCGTCTTCAGGGGCAGGTCAATGGAGCGCATCAGATCAGAGAAGAACACGACGCTTCCCTTCAGGATGCCCACCAGCAGCAGCTCCCTGCCCTGGTAATCCTGGGTGATCTGACGGCCCAGCTTGTCCACTGCCGCCGCGATATCTTCCCGGGTGACGAGGATGCTTTTCAGGTCGCCGTAGAGCTTTGCGTTGGTTTCAATCATGGGGAGATCCTCCGTTTCCATCTCATCCGCGCCGCCAGGGGAAATCCTGCTCCCACCGGACAAGCACCGGATCGTCTGCCTCATTCTGTCGATTCATTGCGCCCGCGCCCACGCCGCCGCACAGCAGCACCTCGCTGCCCCGGCACAAAAGCGGAACGCTGTCGCGGAAGGCCGCATCCACGCGGCGGTTGACAAAGTAATCCTGCAGGGACTGCCTGCCCTCGCTGCCGAAGGGCCGGATGAAATCCCCCCGTCGGCGGCTTCTGACCGTGCAGTCCGCCAGCCAGGCGCGGGGCATGGCCTGACAGGTTTTCCCGTCGCCGGGATCGCCCGTCCAGTGCTCCAGCCGGAGCAGGGGGCTGTCTGCCGCAGGCATTTCCGGGATGGGCTTTGCGCCCTCCGGGGAGATCAGGTGAAGATGGGTCCAGCCCCGCTGGCCGTACCAGCCGCCGGGCAGATTGCATCTTTGGGCCGCGGGTGCTTCCAGCAGGCCGCACAGCGCCTCCGTCTGCTCGGCAGAAAGGCCGCGTTCCTCCCGTGGACAGGCCGCACCGGCCCACCAGGCCCGCAGGATGCGGCGCTGCATCCCCTTTTGCTGCGCTTGCAGCGCGTCAATGGGCAGCGCACACCCCGGATGGGCCTTCAGGAAGGCGTCCGTCAGGGCGGCAAGCACTGCTTCATCCTCCGCCAGCAGCGAAGCCGCGGAGGCGATCCGTTGGGCTGCGCCGGGGGCAAGCTGCTCCAGCCGGGGCAGGATATCCGCCCGCAGCGCATTGCGCAGGTAGCGGGGATCGGCGTTGGAGTCATCCTCTCGCCAGGTCTGGCCCTTCTCCATCAGGATTGCCCGGAGCTCTGCGCGGGATACCGTCAGCAGCGGCCGGAGGACACGCATGCCCTCCATCAGGGTATCGGCTGCCATGCCGGTCAAGCCGCTGAGGCCGCTGCCCCTGAGCAAATGGAGCAGCAGCGTCTCCGCCTGATCGTCCCGGTGATGGGCCAGTGCCAGCGCATCGGCGCCGCAAGCCGCCATCGCCTGCCGGAAGAAGCCGTAGCGCACCTGCCGGGCCCAGCCTTCGCCGGGATTTTCCGGCGGCTCCGCCCGGTAAACCAGCAGCGGCACCCGCTTTTCCTCGCACAGGGCCCGGACAAAGGCTTCATCGCCGTCCGACCGTTCACCCCGCAAGCCGTGATTGACATGCACCGCCGTCAGCTCCGCATCCGTCTCCTTCAACAGCAGCAGCAGCGCCACGCTGTCCGCGCCGCCGGAAAGACCGACCAGCAGCCGGGGCGGCAGCTGCAGCCCCTTAATCATCGGGAATGGGTGCGCCGCAGACATTGCAGGGGCGCAGTTCATTGTAGGGCGACTGATCCAGATCCACAAAGCGGAAGGAGGCCATGGGCTTGTACTTCTTGCCCACGCTCTGGCAGTCGGGGTCCAGGTGGTACATGGAGCCGCCGTTGGCGTTGTAATACAGGATCGTCTCCGGCGTGCCGGTGTACAGGGGCGGCTGGGTGGGCGTGGTATTGGCCGACACCGCTGTCTCCGTGGCCGTTTCCTTTTCATTGGAGGCCAGGGACTGGGGATCGACGTACCAGATGCCGTCTTCCTTCTTCATCAGCACCTTGAAGGCATACCTGTCCATCTTGGACACGCCGTTGTTCTTGTCGATGGTCACCTTGACCGTCGCGGTGCGCAGCGCGTCGCTGTCGGTGCCGGTGATATGGGTGACCTCATAGTCATCCTGGGGCGTCCGGTTCAGCAGCAGGACGAAGAGCGCATTGGCGGGCTTGTCCACCGACGCACGCCAGGAGGGCGCAGTCAGGGAGAGCATGGCCTCGTCATTGCCCACCGACCAGAAGTAGAAGAAGGACATCAGCTGCTCCACCGCGCTGTCCGCCGCGTCCTCGGGCGCTGGGGTGGCAGTGGGCTGCGAAATGGGGGTGAACTGCTGCATCTGCACGGCGCCCGCTTGCTGCTGGGCCGCATTGTTCCCGCCCTGGACATTGTTGTTCTGCGCATCGCGGGGCGCGCCGCCAAGAGCGCCCACCAGCGCGATCACCGCCATCACGCCCAGCACCATGGACAACGTCAGGCGCATGTTGGGCGATACGATATCCTTCATCCACATCAGCACGATGCCTGCCACCGCACCTGCCAGGAACACCCACTTGAGAGCGGGCACGCCCAGCGCCATGGCCAGGATGAAGAGCACCGGCAGCACGCCGAAGAGGATCACCTTGCCGATCACGTCCAGCGGAACCTCGAATTTCTTTTCCTGGGGCTGGCTGTAATAGCCGCTGTACCCCGTGCCGTAGCCCTGCTGCACCTGCTGGCCCATCTGGTTGAACTGGGGATAGGCCTGCTGGGCGCCGGGCTGCTGGGGCGTCCCCTGCCCGTAGAACTGCTGGGGCTGGGGGCCTGCAGGCTGCTGAGGCGCGTAGGGCTGCCAGGTCTGCTGCTGGTATGCCTGCTGCTGGGGATGCGGCTGCTGCTGATAGGTCTGCACCGGCTGGAAGGGCTGGGAAAAGCTCTGCACAGGCTGCTGGGGCTGGGTGAAGCCCTGCTGGCCGTACATCGGCTGACCGCCCGCTGCGTCCGGCTGATAGGGATTGGGCTGCACAGGATACTGCGCCGGATTCGCCTGATTGCCCTGCTGGCCCCAGGCGGAGGGATCTCCATAGGGAGGCTGACCGTTATTCATCCGTGTTCCTGTCCTTTCTGTATCCTTCAATATCTTTTCCTTTTGCATGTGGCTTTTGTTATGCGGCGTTGGTTTTTTCCACGACAAATAAAGCGTGAACCCCGCCACATCTTACAGTATAACACAAAAACCTTCAATGTAAACAGTCTAATTGTAAATTTCCTTTGAATTCCACCGGCGATCCGCCCCCGGTTGCATAAAGTGGCGCGGCGCACATATCCTTCAGCGAACGATCTCATGAAAGGAGCATCCGCCATGCATACCAGCACCCAGGACCGCCCGCCCCAGGAAAAGGTCTGCGGCTACGAATACACCGTCCGCCGGGGCGACAGCTTCTACCTGATCGCCAACCGGCTCGGCATCCCGCTGCGGGATCTGCTGGAGGCCAACAGCGACATCAACCCCGCCCGGCTGATGGTCGGCGACGTGCTGTGCATCCCGACGGAGGAGGACGACGCCCCACCGGAAGCCCCCGCCGTCCCGGAAACACCGCCCGAAGCAGAAACGCCGCCAGTTCCCGATGTTTCCGACGAGCCGGAGCAGCCGTCCGCGCCCCAAACGCCGTCGGAGCCGGAAGCGCCGCCTGAAGCGGAGCTGCCCGGGGACGGTCTGCCAGGCGATGAGGATCTCGACGCGCCCGCAGTCCTCCCCGATGCGGAGAATACGCCTGGCGCCGTCGTCTGTCCGCAGGGAAGCCGTTATGTCCTCCGCCCGGGCGAAACTGCCGCCGACGTTCAGCTGCGCGCCGACATCAACCGCTACACGCTGGAAAGTGCCAATCCCTCGGTTAACCTGGAGCAGCTCACTGCCGGTCAGACGCTTTGCGTGCCCGCCGGGAACGCCCCCTGCCCTGCCCCCTCCACCTACATCCTGCAGGCAGAGGAAACCCTGGAGAGCGCCGCGCTGCGCCTGAACACCTCCCTGGCCGCCCTGCTGCGGGCAAATCCCTGCCTGGCCCCCTCGGATTTTACTGCCGGACGCTGTATTTTCATCCCGGAATAATTTTTCTTGCCTTTTCCTTCATCTTATGCTACGCTGCCTGAGAAGTTTTTTATTTTCACCGGGAACAAAAGCCCCGGTGCATTCGTCATGTATGGCGTGAGGCACATGAGTGACCCACGATGACCCAAGGAGGTAAGATACCCATGAAGAAGTTTTTCCTGATGCTGATGGCCCTGATGATGGCCATGACCGCTGTGACCGCCATGGCCGAAGACGCTGCAATTGCATCCCCCAGCGCCGCGGATGTGGAGATTGCCGAAATCTCCGGCTTCGTGATGGAGGTGCTGGATGAATCCATCCTGCTCACGACCCGCGACGGCCTGGTTGTGGAAGCCCTGCTGAACGACGCGACCGTCTGCGAAGGCAAGGAGATCGCTGTGGGTGATTTCATCACCATCTTCTATAACGGCATGATGACCCGTTCCATCCCCGCCCAGATCACCGCCGAGTACATCGCCGACCACATGCTGATGGGCGTTGTGAGCGAAATGACCGAAACCGGCTTCACCCTGACCTTCGGCGAGGAGATCTATCAGGTGAATGCCGAGGCTGCCCTGATGGCTGGCATCCAGGACGGCATGTTCGTCACCGTGTACCACAACGGCGCGATGACCATGTCCCTGCCCGCTCAGGTGAGCGCTGCCCACATCCGCGGCCAGGAGCTCGTCGGCACTGTGACCGAGATGGCTGAGGGCGGCTTCATCCTGACCGTGGAGGGCGAGGAGCTCCCCTACCAGGTCGCCCTCAAGGAAGGCGCGATGCAGTTTGTCCAGGCCGAGCCCGGCATGGAAGTGATCGTCATCATTGACGGCCTGGTGACTGCCTCCCTGGAGTCCATCCTGGTCAACGCCACCGAGATCCTGCCCCTGCCCGCCGTCCAGGAGGTCTTTGACATGGCCGGCGTCGTCACCGAAACCGGCGACGGCTTCCTGATGATCGAAAACGCCGATGGCCAGACCGTGCAGGTCAACCTGTCCGAGGAGACCCTGTTCGAAGGCAAGGAAGAGATTGAGGCCGGCGACTTCATCCACGTCGCCTACAATGGCCAGATGACCTTCTCCATCCCCGCGCAGATCGCTGCCCATAAGATCGGCTGCTACGCCCACACCGGCGTTGTCGGCGAGATCACCGAGGGCCAGTTCGCCCTGGACACCGGCCTGGAGCTGATCCTGGTCAATGCCACCGCCGAGCAGCTGACCGGCGTTGAGACCGGCATGACCGTGACCGTTTACTCCAACGGCGCGATGACCATGTCCCTCCCCGCCCAGATCGGCGCAGAAATGATCACCGCCACCGAGACTATCACCGATTGATGAACCCAATATAAAACGGAGACCGTCGCTTATGACGGTCTCCGCTTTTGTGTCACAGCATGCTAAGCAACCGTAACACTAACTAAATTCCGAATTCCGAATTCCGAATTCCTAATTCCTAATTTACTTCAGCTCGCTGGTGCAGTGCGCGCACTTGGTCGCCTCGATCGGGATCTCGGACAGGCAGTAGGGGCACTTCTTGGTGGTGGGCGCGGCGGGCGCAGCGGGCTTCTTGCCGATGCCGGACACCTTGTTGAAGAACTTGATGATCAGGAACAGCACCAGGGCGGTGATCACGAAGTTGATGATGGTGGACACGAAGTCAGACGCGGCCAGACCCCAGGACCACTGGGCTTCGCCGATGAGGATCTCCTCGGGCTTGGCGCCCATGATCCAGGCCAGCAGGGGCTTGATGAAGTCATTGGACACGCCGTTGACGATCGCCGTGAACGCGCCGCCGATGATCACGCCGACAGCCAGGTCGATCACGTTGCCGCGCAGGGCAAACTTTTTGAACTCTTCAAAGAACTTCTTCATTTGGGTCATCCTCCTTAATATAGTGAACGGTATGGGTTCATCACCAAGTATAGCACAGCATGGCACCGGGCGCAAGGCATTTTTTCACCGGTTGACCTCCGGTGGAATATGCCGTATAATAAAGGATGGAAAATTATCAATTTCAGCAAAGGATGATGACAGATGGATTGGGTCGAGCTGACCATACATACCACCACCATGGGCGCGGATATCGTCTCCGAAGCCCTGATGAACGAAGGCGCCACTGGCACCATGGTCGAGGACCGGGCCGATATTCCCGATCCCGACAAGCCCAATGGCTACTGGGAGATCATTGATCCGAATCTCATCAACACCCTGCCCGAGGACGTGCTGGTGCATGCCTGGTTCGAGCCGGATGAGAAGTTTGCCGACCGCATGGGCGCACTGAAGGGCCACATGGCAGAGCTGAAGGCTGCCGATCTGGGCATTGACATGGGCAGCCTGGAGATGAACACCCTGAACGTTCACGATGAGGACTGGTCGGAGGTGTGGAAGAAGTTCTACAAGCCCTTCCGCGCCGGCAAGCGCCTGGTGGTCAAGCCCACCTGGGAGCTCTATGATGCGCAGGAGAACGATCTGGTCATGGAGATCGATCCCGGCATGGCCTTTGGCTCCGGCACCCACGAGACCACCGGCATGTGCCTGGAGCTGCTGGAGGACGTGATGCTCAAGCAGCCCGTCCGTACCGTCATCGACGTGGGCACCGGCTCGGGCATCCTCGCCATCGGTGCAGCGATGCTGGGCGCGAAGGACGTGCTGGCCATCGACATCGATCCCACCGCCGTCAAGGTCGCCAAGGAGAATGTGGAACACAACGGCCTGCAGCACGTCATCCGCGCGGTAGAGGGCAATCTGCTCGAATCCACCGACGGCGTCTGCGAGGTCTGCGTGGCCAACATCATCGCCGACGTCATCTGCATGTTTGCCAAGCCCCTCATCCCCCACATCGTGGAAGGCGGATTGTTCATCTGCTCCGGCATCATCAAGGAGCGCGAGCAGGACGTGGTGAACGCGCTGAACGAAGCAAATTACACCATCCTGGAGATCCGCCGCAAGGGCGAGTGGGTCGCCATCCTGTCCAGGAGGCCTGACTGATGCACCGTTTTTATGCTGACGAACGGGGCGTGCAGGACGACACCGCCGTCCTCTGCGAGGAGGACGCCCGCCATGCATCCCGCGTGCTGCGGATGAAGCCCGGCGAAGCCTGCGAGCTCTTCGCAGCCGGCAAGCGCTTCTCCGCCGAAATTGTTGCCATGGGCGAGCAGGTCGAGGTGCGCATCACCGGCGAAATGCCCTCCACCGAGGCCCGGCTGCGCATCACCCTCTATCAGGGACTGCCCAAGGCGGACAAGATGGAGCTGATCGTGCAGAAATCCGTGGAGCTGGGGGCGGCAGCCGTCGTGCCTGTGGCCATGAGCCGCTGCGTCGTCCAGCTGGATCAGAAGGACGGACGCAAAAAGCAGGAGCGCTGGCAGAAGATCGCCCGCGAGGCCTGCAAGCAGTCCGGCCGGTGCGAGATGCTGCAGGTGTCGGAGCCCATCTCCTTCAAGCAGCTTCTGGCAAGGCTGCCCCAGCATCAGGCGGCCATCGTGCCGTGGGAGGACGCAAGGGGCTATTCCCTCGCCCGCTTCCGTCAGGAGCATCCGGACGTGATCGATCTGGCCATCGTCATCGGCCCCGAGGGCGGCATGTCGGAGGAGGAGATCGCCCGGATGAAGGAAGCGGATTGCCGTTCCGTCACCCTCGGCCCGCGGATTCTCCGCACCGAAACCGCCGGGCTCTGCGCCATGAGCGCGCTACTTTGCCTCTATGGCGATATGGAGTGAACCCAAGCGATGAAAACCGTTGCTTTCCACACCCTTGGCTGCAAGGTGAACCAATACGATACCCAGGCCATGTTGGAGAAATTCCGCGCCGCTGGGTATCAAGTGGTTCCCTTTGACGGCCCTGCGGATGTGTATGTTATCAACACCTGCACCGTCACCGGCACAGGCGACAAGAAATCCCTGCAGCTGACCCGCCGCCTTCGCCGGGAGCACCCGGAGAGCCAGATCATCCTGGCAGGATGCCTGGCCCAGCGCAAGGGCGCGGCGCTGCTGGAAACCGGCGCGCGGCTCATCATCGGCACCCAGTACCGGGATCAGGTGGTGACGCTGCTGGAAAAGGCCATGGCGGAGGACGCCGGCCTGTCCGCGGTGAACGAGCTGAACGCCGCCACTCCCTTTGAGGAGCTGACCATCACCGCCCAGGAGGAGCACACCCGCGCCACCCTCAAGATCCAGGAGGGCTGCAACAACCACTGCACCTACTGCATTATTCCCAGCGTCCGCGGGCCGATCCGCTCCCGGAGCCTGGACAACATCCGGCAGGAAACGCAGCGTCTGGCAGCAGCCGGCTACAGGGAGATCGTACTGACCGGCATCCACCTGTCCAGCTACGGCAAGGATCTGGGCGACGGCTCGACGCTGCTGGACGCCATCCGCGCCGTGCATGCGGTCGAAGGCGTGCAGCGCATCCGGCTGGGCAGCCTGGAGCCGACCATCGCCACTGAAGGCTTCTCCCAGGCACTGGCGGTCCTGCCCAAGGTCTGCCCCCAGTTCCACCTGGCGCTGCAGTCCGGCAGCAACACCGTGCTGAATCGCATGGCCCGCCGCTACAACATGACCATGTATATGCAGGCGGTGGACAACCTGCGCGCCGCCTTCCCGCTGGCAGCCTTCACCACCGATGTGCTGACCTGCTTCCCCGGCGAAACCGAGGAGGAGTACCGGGAGACCAGGCAGGTCATCCGGGACGTGGGCTTTGCCAAGATCCACGTCTTCCCCTACTCCCCCCGCGAGGGCACGAAGGCCGCCGTCATGCCCGGGCAGCTGTCCAAGGCCGTGAAGGAGCAGCGCACCCGCGAGCTGATCGCCCTGGGCGAGGAGACTGCCGCCGCTTATCAGGCGCAGTGGCTCGGCCGGGAAACCACTGTGCTGATCGAGGAAAAGATCGGCGGTCTCTGGCACGGCTACACGCCGGAGTACATCCCGGTGACCCTGCCGGACTGCCCCGCCTGCGCCCCCGGACGCATGGTAAACGTCCGCCTGACCGCCTCCTGCCCCGAGGGCATGACGGCCGACGTTATCTGACCGCATATAGAAAGGAAGTATTGACCATGGAAAACTGCCTGTTCTGCAAGATCATTGAAGGAACCATCCCCTCTGCCTGCGTGTATCAGGATGAGAAGACCTACGCCTTCCGCGACATCAATCCTGCCGCGCCCACCCATGTGCTGGTGGTACCCAAGACCCACTGCTCCGGCCTGTCCGCAGTGGACGAGCTGGACGACGCGACCCTGGCCGCCTGCCTGCGCACGGTAAAGAAGGTCGCCGAGCAGGAGGGTCTGACCGGCGGCTTCCGCATGGTCTCCAACTGCGGCGCCCATGCTTGCCAGAGCGTTCCCCATCTGCACTTCCATGTGCTGGGCGGCGAGCAGCTCAGCGAGAAGATGGTCTGATTCAGCTGTCCGAAAGCTCCAAACACGCCGATTCTCCGCCCTTTTGCCAAAAAATAAAGAAAAATTCGCAAAAATAGGCATTGACGAGCGCACATGTTTTTGCTATAATGTCTGTACGGTTTTCGCCATCCGTCTGTCTATTTGGCTGATGTCAAGGCGAGATGAGCGAAAGGAGGGAGAACAGTGTCCGAGGTACGCGTCCGTGAGAACGAATCCCTGGAGAGCGCCCTGAAGCGCTTCAAGCGTCAGTGCGCCCGCGCAGGCGTCATCCAGGAGGTCCGCAAGCGTGAGCATTACGAGAAGCCCAGCGTGAAGCGCAAGAAGAAGGCTGAGGCTGCCCGCAAGCGCAAGTATTAATCTTTCAATACGAAGGAAATGCCCCTTCCCGCATTTGGGAAGGGGTTTTTCGTTTTGGTTATTGACCCTTCAGGCCCAGGATTGAAAGCACCTGCTCCGCGGTGAAGTCCGCACCGGCAGCCGTCACTTCAATGGTCATTCCGCTGTAGTATCCGATCGTAACGTCCAGACCGCCGTCAGCGCGAATCCCCGGAAGCATGTATGCCTTTCTTTCCGCAAGCCGGTTCCGGAGCGCCAGCCTCGTCTCATTCCGGGAGACGATCAGCAGTGCATCCTCCATCCCCGGTACCGACAGACGGGAGATTTCACTGTCCTCCTCCGTATTGAAAACCCTGGCGCTGTCGTCATGGTGCAGATTAACAGCGATGCTGAGCGTAGCGCCCTGCGCATTGACCAGCGCCAGCATATAGTCTGCCACGAACCGATCCTCCTGCGGGATCCGGTACTGGCTTACCTGATACGCATCCTCCGTCGTATACTGCCCGACAAGCTCCAGCTGTCCGTCTGCACGGCAGGCATACCCCACACGGCCCAGCTCCAGCATATACCCCGCCGGAATGGCAGCAGGCCATGGCAGTGTGCCGTCTGCTTCAACCCACGTTTGCATCTCCTCCAGCGCTGCTGCATATTCATTGCAGGTACTGTTCATGATCCCGCCCATTTCCCCAAGCTGGGATTCCGGCGCCTTGACAAACGTGATCAAATCCTCCGCAGAGGCTGCATACAACGCCAGCAGGCGCTCCTCCCCCGCCGTCTGTCCAAGTGCTCTGCCATTGTAAGGGACAGCCGACTCTCCCTGCCAATTCACGGCAGCCATGCCCGCCGCCACCGCAGCCGTCATGCCCAGCGACAGCACCACTACCAGCGCCAGCGCAATCATCCATTTGTTCTTCATCTTCACCTTTGGTTCGTCTCCTTTCATCCGGGCCAGCACGCGAAGCTGGCGTTCAGAAGAAAGGCCGTCATTTTCCGCCGCCCTGTGCAGCGCGGCGCGGAATTCCTGTTCCGTCATGGGGCTGGCCCTCCTTCCAGTTCAATTCTGAGCCGTTTCCGTCCCCGTGCAAGGCGGCGGAACACCGTCGCCCGGTCAATCCCCAGGACGGAAGCGATCTCCTCCGGGGACATGTCGTTCCAGTAATGCATCACAATCGCCTCGCGCTCCCGGGCGGGCAGGCGATGGACGCTGTCAAGGAGCCCGCTGTCCTCCTGCGGCGCGTCCGCCGCCAGGCCAAGCTCCTCCGGGGTGACATGGCGATCCACATGGCGGAACCAGCGCGAGCGCTGCTCATCCCGGCACAGGTTGACGGCCACCCGGCTGAGCCAGGCTTTCTCCGTTTCCTGCCGCAGCTTTCCCTGCTGCCAGGCCCGGATGAAGGTCTCCTGGGCGACGTCCTGCGCCAGATGCGCATCTCCGAGCAACAGCGAGCAAAGCCCCACCAGCATCGGGCCGTAGCTGTCCATCAGCCGCAGCAGCTCCCGCTCCTTTTCCAGGCTGGTCTGTGCCATGCATTTCACCTCCCTCACCCTATATACGGAATCCGCGCCCGTTTCCGTCGCATTTTTTCATTCTTTTCTTCGCATTGACATTTCATCCTGCAGAACAAAAATCCCTCTTGCACGTTCAACCAATCTTTGATATACTGATAACATCAGTACAATTCCAATTCATCCGATCCATCAAAGAGAGGCATTTTATGGTATTCTTGTTTCAATTGACGCCACATGCGAATATCCGTTACCGGGAGGCACAGGTGAAGCTGGGGCAGGCAGAATTGACCTGCCTTTTGCAGGGCCTGGGCATTTCTGCGGAGGTCACGCCGTGCACAGTCGGCGGCGTATCCTTTCTGCGCTTTGAAGCCGACGCCCTGACCGAGGCGCAGCTGTCCGTGCTGTCCATGCATTCCGCTGCGCTGATGATCTGCGAGCAGCAGGGCGAGCTGCTGCGGCCCCTGGAAAAGGTCAGCCACGATTACCTGACCGCCGATCTGGCGGAGGTGCTCAAATATAAGGGCAAGACCAGCGCCGTGTTCACCCACATGATGATGAACTGCGCCCTGGCCGCCAGCGATTTCTTTGGCAAGAGCGAGCCGCTGACGGTGCTTGATCCCATGTGCGGCAAGGGCACCACCTGCTTTGTGGCCCTGCAACAGGGCATGAACGCCGTGGGCGTGGACATTGACAACCGCGACCTGAAGGAATGCGCCGACTATTTTGAGCGCTACCTGCAGTATCACCGCATGAAGCACAAGCTGGATCAGTCCAGCCGTACCGTGCGCAGGCATGCCGTGCCGGCGGCGGTCTACACCATCGCCGATACCAAGGAGCATTTCCGGGAGGGCGATACCCGGACGCTGTCCCTCTTCCTGGGCGATACCGGGCTGACCGGCGAATTGTGCCGCAAATCCCCCGCCCATCTGCTGGTGGCGGATCTCCCCTACGGCGTGCAGCATGCACCCCAGGACGGCAAGCGCACCGAGTCCTTCATTCAGGTGATGAAACGCGCATTGCCCCAGTGGAAGGACGCCGTGCGCAAGGGCGGCGCAATCGCCCTGTCCTTCAATACCCTGACCCTCAAAAGGGCGGATCTGGTGCAGCTGCTCTCCGATGCCGGCTTCACGCCCCTGACCGAACCGCCCTATCATGATTTCCAGCACTTTGTGGAACAGGCCGTCACCCGCGATTTCGTGGTGGCCCGCCGGGACTGACAAGGAGGCTATCCCCATGACTGATATGAATCTCAACGAACTGACAGTGATCGAGCTGCGCAAGGTGGCCAAGGAAATGAAGGTGCCGCTGAACGCAGGAATTTCCAAGCAGGGCATCATCGATAAGCTGAGCATGGCAATGGCAGAGGCCAACGCTGCCCCACAGGAAGCGCCCGCCGCGCCGGCTGAGGAAGCAGCGCCCGCAGAAGAGACGCCCGCCCCCGCCGACGAAGAAACGGAAAGCGAAGCGGAGACGCCCGCCCAGCCCCAGTTCCGCCAGGCTTATGTAGCGCCGCAGCGGTTCAACAACCGGCCTGCCTACCAGGCGCCGGCCTACAACCGCAGCGCTGCGCCCCGCACCCCCGCCCCCATGGAGTCCCAGCGGACGCAGACCACCCGGCCCGTGGGCTTCCAGTCCCGCTTCGGCCCGGCGGCTGCACAGCCGGCCCAGCCCCAGCAGGATACTTACCACGATGAACCCCGTTCTCCCTATGGGCCCGTCCGGACAAATTATAATGAAACAAACCGCTTCCAGCAGCGCCCCGCTTATGAGCAGCCCCGGCAGAACGCCTATGAGCAGCGTCCCGCCTACGAGCAGCCCCGGCAGAACGCCTATGAGCAGCGTCCCGCCTACGAGCAGCCCCGGCAGAGCGCTTACGAGCAGCGCCCGGCCTACGAGCAGCCCCGGCAGAGCGCCTACGAGCAGCGTCCGGCCTATGATCAGCCCCGGCAGAATGCCTACGAGCAGCGGCCCCAGTACGGCGCACCCCGCCAGGGCTTTGCCCAAGAGGCCGCGCCCTTTACCCTGAATCCCTCCCTCGGCGAGATCGCCCAGGCTGCCGATTGCCCGGAGATCACCGGCGTGCTGGAGATGCTGCCGGAGGGCTACGGCTTCCTTCGCAGCGACAATATGGTCGCCTCCGCCCGGGACGTGTATGTCGGTGCCGCACAGATCCGCCGCTTCGGGCTTCGCGCCGGCGACCGCATCACCGGCAAGGTTCGTCCCCAGCGCGACGGCGACAAGTATCCTGCGCTGCTGACGGTCAGCCTGGTGAACGGTCAGATTGCTGAGGGCGCCATGCACCGCCCCGCCTTTGATTCCCTCACGCCCATCTATCCCACCCGCCGGATTCAGCTGGAGCGCAAGGACGCCCCGCAGCTGAATGATCTGCGCCTGATGGATTTGATCACGCCCATCGGCTTTGGCCAGCGCGGATTGATCCAGTGCGGCCCCGGCACCGGCAAGACCCGCCTGCTGACCCGGCTGGCCAACGTCATCTCCCTCAATCACCCCGAAGCCGAGGTGATGCTGCTGCTCTTCAATGAGACGCCGGAGAATGTGACGGTCATCCGCGAGTCGGTCAAGTGCCAGGTCGTCGCCTCCACCTTTGACATGGCGCCGGAAAGCCATCTGCGCATGGCGGATCTGGTGATCGAACGGGCCCAGCGCCTGGCGGAAATGAAGAAGGACGTGGTGCTGCTGGTGGACAGCCTGACCACCCTGATCCGCGTGATCTCCACCGCTGCCATGCAGGCCGGCCGCGCCGTTCCCGGTATGATCAGCCCCCAGAGCCTGCAGAAGGCCAAGCGGCTCTTCGGCGCTGCCCGCTGCCTGCGCGAGGGCGGCTCCCTGACCGTTTTTGCCACCATGAACACCGACAGCGGCGCCAAGGCTGACGACAGCGTGGTCAACGAATTCCGCGGCGCAGCCAACATGGAGCTGGTGCTGGATCAGGCCCTGGCCCGCTCCGGCGTGTATCCGCCCTTCGAGCTGACCCGCTGCGGCACCCGCCGCGCCGAGGCCATCCTCTCTCCCGCTCACGCAGAGGGCATCAAGCTGCTGCGCGGCATGCTGGGACGCTTGCCCGTGGAGACCGCCCTCAAGGAGCTGAACTCCATGCTGGAGAAGGCTAGCACCAACGAAGAGCTGCTTTCCCGCATCAAAGTGTGGGCAGAATCCATGAAGGGCTGATTTCTTCCAAAATTCTTGGCGGATTTCCTGCCCGGAAACACAAAAAAATGCTTGCATTCCCCCGTTGAATGTGATACAATAAGCTTCGCGGCTATGTGAGCCGATCATTGCATACGCGAAAGAGGTGAAATCGCAATGAAGGAAAAGATCCATCCCAACTACGGCAAGTGCATCGTTCGCTGCGTGTGCGGTGAGACGTTTGAGACCGGTTCTACCAAGAAGGAACTGAAGGTGG
>JAFQIB010000097.1 GCA_017397765.1 Clostridia bacterium
CAGAAGCAAGACTGTATTGCAGCTCGGTAGCCACTTTCGCGCGTCGAAGGGTCATCGACCCGCGTGCACAAAGCCGCCGGGGGGAAGCAAAAACAGCTTCCCCCCGGACCCCCTCCGTTCTCCTGAGTGGGCGTAGTGGCGGCTGCATTCGGGGCGGCTCGATTGCAGAGGGGTTCTTTGAATTTCCGCAAACGCGGAAGAACCCCTCTGCAAAATCGCCGCATTGTTCCTTTTAAGGTCTCGCTGCAGCCGATGCAGCTTGTACATATGAGTGCCCGAAGTGAATGGGAATAGCCAAAGGAACGGGCTTTCAAACCTTCCCCTCGGGGGAAGGTGGCACGGCGCAAGCCGTGACGGATGAGGCCGTCAGCAGCAGGCTCGATTGCCCCGCCAAATCCCAATTTGTTGAGCAGATCAACCTTTGAATCCTCCCGCCAGCCACAATCATTCCTTCCACCCCCAATGGAACACTTGTGCTGCAATACAGCTATGCCCCGGATTTGTTGGATCGTTCACAGAACTACGGCACGCATGTAAGCCATGCATTGAATGCGTACACAAAAAAGCAGACCCCTTGCAGGGTCTGCCATGAATATCATCTGCAACGTTCCGCGTGATGCGGAGAGGGCATAATGCGCCCCCACTTTGCGGCAGGATTATTTCTGCGGCGCGTGCCCGTTGACATAGAAGCGGACCAGCTCCTCCATGATCTCGTCGCGCTCCAGGCGGCAGATCATGCTGCGGGCAGAATTGTAGCTGGTGATATAGGTCGGATCGCCGGAAATGAGGTAGCCCACGATCTGTGTGATGGGATCGTAGCCCTTGGACTGCAGGGCATGATACACGAACAGCAGGATGTCCTGCGCCTGGTTTCCGGACTCTGCAAGGGGCTTGAGCTTCGTGGTGTTGAAGGAATCCATACAGGCCCCTCCTTTCAACTGGTTATTCTTTACTATTATACACGAAAGGCATCGGAAAAGTAAAGCCCTTTTCCTTGAAAAAGTGTTGCATTCCTCATCCAATACGGCTGAAAAACAAAAGCTGAGCCTGCCATCATGCAATGCTCAGCGATTTGTCATTTCAGGACGTCCAGACAGGTTTCAATGGGGATGCCCACATAGTGATCCTCGTTGTCCTTGTTGCGCAGGATCATCACCCGGATCGCATCCATGGCATATTGGACAGCCTCCTGCAGCGGCATGCCGTCCAGCACCCGGCCCGTCAGGATACCGGAGAACAGATCCCCTGTGCCGGAGAAGAATACCGGCACCATCTCAAAGGGCAGCAGGAAGCGTTCTCCCCTGCCGTGATCGTATCCCACCACGCAGAATTGCCCATCCACCTTCGCACTGGTAATCAGCACGGATTTTGCGCCCAGGCCGCGGAGATGATCCACCAGCGCATCCGCCTGCGCCCGGCTCAGATTCTCCAGGATCGGCGCACCAGCCAGATAAGCCGCTTCGGTGTAGTTGGGCATGACGTAGTCCGCCACCGCTACCATGGCGCGCATGTGGTCCACCGTGGCTTCCGTCACACCGTTGTACAGCTTGCCCTCATCACCCATGACCGGGTCCACAAATACCGTGCAGCCCTTCGCTGCCGATTCCCTGCACAGCTCCGCCACCAGCGCCGCCTGCTCCTCAGACACAATGAAGCCTGTGCTGATCGCTTCGAAGGAAAAACCAAGGTTCTTCCATACCGCCAGCGTCCTGCGCATGTAATCTGTCAGCTCAAGGATCTCAAACTGTCCATAGTCCAGCGTGTTGCTGACAATGGCCGTCGGCAGGGTATATACATGATGCCCCATATGACTGAGCACCGGCATGATCGCCGCCAGGGCTACCTTGCCATATCCCGTCATGTCCTGGACAAGGAGAATATGCTTTGGCATGACCGCCATCCTTTCATCCGAAAACGCCTGCATACAGGCATCCTGATCTTCTCCACATCGCCCGCACTATGAGCCGCACGCAGAACTACCATGAAGAAACCGCCCCTGCACCAATAGCACACAGGCAGCCTCTCCCCGTCCCAAGTCTCCGCAGCCTCATCGCCCGCGCCATGAGGGCGCGGCAAGTCAACCCCGCCACGCACCCCAAGCCGCACGCAGGACTACCATGAATTCTCCCGCGACCTCCAATGCGCCAATGGGTCAAGGGCCTGTGGCCCTTGCGCGGGTCCAGGGGCGGCGTTAGCCCCTGGCGATGGCTTCGATCTCAACCTTGGCGTCGCGGGGCAGCTTGGCAACCTGAACACAAGCGCGGGCAGGCGCCTGCTCCGGGAAGAAAGCCGCGTAGGCTTCGTTCACCTCGGCAAAATCGTTCAGATCCTTGAGGAAAATGGTGGTCTTCACCACATCCTGCAGCGTGCAGCCAGCCGCAGCCAGAATGGCCTCAATGTTCTTCATGCACTGTACCGTCATCTCCCCCACAGTGCCCTCCAGCAGTGCACCGGTGGCGGGTACGAAGGGCAGCTGGCCGGAAACAAATACCATGTCGCCGCACTTGACGCCCTGGCTGTAGGGACCGATCGCAGCGGGTGCATTGGGCGTAGAAATGACCTGATTCATATCTCATACTCCTGTCTTGTCATGTTGTGCATTGCAGCTCGCAGCCGCCATACCTCTTTATTATACGCATGCAGCTTTTGCCTTGTCAAGCCCTGCTGCCGGACATAAAAGCAGCCCTGCCCCGATCCGGAGCAGGACTGCCTTATTGCTTTGTGATTGTGCTCAACGAGCCACAAAGAAGAAACCCAGGGCGCTGATCGCCAGCAGGAAAACCAGGGCAACCGGCAGGATCGTAATCAGCGCAGAAATAATCATCGCAGGAACGTCGCCCTTTTCCAGCACGTTGCGGACATCCTCCACATCGTATACACGTTCTCCGTCCTTGTTCTGCTCCTTTATCCTTTGCAGTTGCTTTTCATAGCGGCTTCGAAACAGCATGGGTCATTCTCCTTATTTCGGGAAAGGTATCACTCAGCTTCTGCAGCAGATTCGTCCTTGCCCAGGTAGTGATGGCAGGCCACGAAGTGATCGGGGCCAACCTCTTCCCACTGGGGCACCATGTGCTTGCAGATCTCCGTTGCATACTTGCAGCGGGTATGGAACTTGCAGCCCTTGGGGGGACGGACGGGGCTGGGGATATCGCCCTCCAGCACCTGCATCTCGCGGTCGCTGTCCACATCGGTGGTGGGAATGGCGCTCATCAGAGCCTCGGTGTAGGGATGCAGGGGCTTTGCAAACAGATCCGCAGAGGAAGCCAGCTCCACCATGTTGCCCAGATACATGACGCCGATACGGTCGGAAATGTACTTCACGACGGACAGGTCATGGGTGATGAACAGGTAGGTGAGGTTCTGCTGCTCCTTAAGGTCCTTGAGCAGGTTGATGATCTGGCTCTGGATGGACACGTCCAGCGCAGAGACAGCCTCGTCACACACCACGAACTTGGGATTCACCGCCAGGGAACGGGCAATGCCGATACGCTGACGCTGACCGCCGGAGAACTGGTGGGGATAGCGATGGATGAAGTAAGCCTGCAGACCGGCGTCCTCCATGACCTTGATGACTGCCTGCTGCAGGCGGTCATCGCTCTTCTGGAACATGTTGTGCGCCTTCATGCCCTCGGAGATGATCTGTCCGACGGTCATGCGGGGGTTCAGAGAAGAGTAGGGGTCCTGGAAGATCATCTGCAGATCCGCGCGCAGATGGCGGATCTCCTCATACTTCAGGCGGGCCAGGTCGACGCCGTCATCCAGGTAGGATTCCAGGCGCTGGAACTCCTCGTTGTCAGCGTAGGGCTTGCGCAGATCGTCGATCGCGGCGTGGGCCTGGGCCAGCTTTTCAGCGGCTTCGTCGATCTTCTTCTGCAGCGCGTCAACCTCGGCATTCACCTTGGCCAGCTTCTTTTCTTCCGCATCCGCCTTTTCGCCCGCAGCCTTCTTCTGCTCCAGCGCAAAGACGGCGTCGGCCTTCTTCAGGTTCAGCGCTTCCATCTTCAGCTGCAGCTTCCGCTTGGCAACGGAGGCCTTGTAGGCATTGGTGTAGGCGTCAGCAACGGGCTGGATGTTGTCCACGGAGATAAAGCCGCCGATCAGGTTGGCAATATCCAGGAAAGCATCGTGCGCTTCCTTGCGGGCATGCTCTGCCTCGTCCATCTTGGCATACTTCGCAGGGCCGTCAGCCAGGGCGTCCGCCTCTGCCTTCAGGCTCTGATGCTTCTTCTCCAGCACATGCATCTGCTGGATGTTCTTGCCAAGGTTGGCGTAAGTCTTGCCCACATACTCAGGGGCAATCTCGTCCAGCGTACGGCCGTAGTACATGGTGCGGCCATCCGTCTGGCGATAGAGCTGCAGGAGCGTGCGGCCCAGCGTGGACTTGCCGCAGCCGGACTCACCCACCAGGCCCAGCGTCTCACCCTCGTAAATATCCAGGGTGATGCCGTCATTGGCCTTGACGAAGAGGCCCTTTGTCTTCAGGGGGAAGTATTGCTTGAGGTTGCTGATCCTCAGAAGGGGCTTCTTACTTGTTGAGGTTTGCATGACGCTCCTCCTTTCTGGGATAGAAGCAGCGCACCTGCTGGCCAGGCATGACCTCAACCAGCTCGGGTTCCTCCTCCAGGCACTTCTGCGTGCAGTACTTGCAGCGGGGGCTGAACTTGCAGCCCTTGGGCAGATCGAGGGGGTGGGGCACCGCGCCGGGGATCGCGTCCAGACGCTCGTCCGTGGGCGTATCCAGGCGGGGGATGGAAACCATCAGGCCCTCGGTGTAGGGGTGAGAGAACTCAGACTTGGTGAAGATCGTGCGGGCAGGCGCATGCTCAACCACCTGGCCGCAGTACATGACCGCCACGTCGTCCGCCATCTGGCAGATAACGCCCAGGTCATGGGTGATGAACAGGATGGAGGTGCCGTGCTCGCGCTTGAGCTCATTCATCAGCTTGAGGATCTGCGCCTGGATGGTCACGTCCAGTGCGGTGGTGGGCTCGTCAGCAATCAGCAGCTTGGGCTGGCAGGCCAGGGCCATGGCAATCATGACGCGCTGACGCATACCGCCGGAAAGCTGATGGGGATACTGCTTGGCCACGGTCTCGGGATTGGGGATCTTGACGTCCGCCAGCATCTCGATGACCTTCTTGCGGGCTTCCTTCTTGCTCATGCCCTGATGGATGATGAACGGCTCACTCACCTGCTTCTCGATGGTGAAAACAGGGTTCAGGGAGGTCATGGGCTCCTGGAAGATCACGGAAATATCATTGCCGCGGATCTTGTACATATCCGTGCGGGTGAGCTTGGTCAGGTCCTTGCCCTCGAAGATAATCTCGCCGCTGTCGATGTATCCGTTGCCGTCCAGCAGCTGCAGGATACTCATGGCGGAGACGCTCTTGCCGGAGCCGGACTCGCCGACGACGCCCAGGGTACGACCCGGTTCAACGCTGTAGGAGACGCCGTTGACAGCCTTTACCGTACCGCGCTTGGTTTTGAAAAATGTATGCAGGTCTTTCAGTTCAAGTAATGCCATTGTCGTCCACCTCCTTACCGTTCGTTGCTCTTGGGATCGACAGCATCACGCAGACCGTCACCGATCATATTGATACAGATGGTACACATGCCGAAGATGGCAGCGGGGAACACCCAGCGCCACCAGTACTGCTGAATGACGACGGAGTTGTTGGCGCCGTCCAGCAGGTTGCCCCAGGTCGGCTGCGGCAGCGGAATGCCGAAGCCCAGGTAGGACAGGGTGGACTCGGTCAGCATGCAGGTTGCAAAGGCCAGCGTCATGTTGACCAGCAGCAGGGAGAAGACGTTGGGCAGGATGTGACGGAAGACGATGGTCGTCTCCTTGATACCCATGGCCTTGGCTGCGGTGACGTATTCCATCTCGCGCTGCGCCAGAATCTGCGCACGCACCAGACGGCAGGTGCCGGTCCAGCTCAGCACGCCCAGCACCACCATGATCAGATACATCTTCTGATTGGAATCCAGCCGGGAGCCGATGACAGCGGACAGAATCATGGCAAAGGGAATGAAGGGCAGGCCGCCCACGATCTCCGCAATACGCATGATAAAGATATCGATCTTGCCGCCGAAGTAGCCGGCCAGGCCGCCCAGCAGAACGCCGATGATGGTGGAAATGATAACGGAGATGGCACCGACCGTCATGGTTACGGCGCCGCCGTTAACGATACGGGTCAGCATATCGCGGCCCAGATCGTCCGTACCCAGCAGGAAGCCCTTCAGGCCCCAGGTCTCCACGGTGCCGTCCTCCAGCAGCGCGTAGTTCTGGTGATTGCCGACGTACAGCTCGGAGACCTTCGCGTCGCCGTTGGTCAGCACCGCAGGCACAGCGGTCTGATTGTACTTGTTGTTGCCCCAGGAGACAACGCTGCCGTCCTCCAGCAATGCAGTGAAGTGGTAGCGGCCGCCGTAGATCTTCTTGACGGGGGAAGCGAACTCAGGAATCAGGTTCTCACCGCGCACGGTGTTGCCCCAGACAAAGACCTGGCCTTCATCGGACAGCGCAGCCACAGCAGAGGAGGTTGCCGCAATATCAACGATGGTCTTGCCCTTCATATCCTTGGGGGTGGTCGCCAGGGGATTGCCCTTGCCCTTGCTGCCGGTGTAGGCAACAGTACCATCCGTCAGCAGGCTGACATAATGGTTGGCCGTCAGGGCGACCTTGGCGATCTTGCCCTGATACTTCTTGGTCACATTGATGTCGTTCTGATTCTTGTTGCCCCACAGATAGAGGTTGCCTTCCTCAGTGACGACTGCAGAGAACTGATTGGAAGCCTCCAGCTGGATAACCTTCCAGCCCTTCTGCATCTCTTTCTTCATGTCGCTGGTGAAATTGCCCTGCTGCAGGCGGGTATTGCCCCACACATACAGCTGGCCGTTCTCATCCATCGCAACCACATGGTCAGCGCCCGCAGCAAGCTTGACCAGCTTCGCCTCGCGCACCTCATCCGGGATGTCAGCCAGATCAATTTTTTCCGTGATACGGGTCGTGCCCCAGGTGTGCACATAGCCGTTGGTATCAATGCCAATGCCATAGGTGCCGCCGGGCGCAATGTCAGCGATCTTACCCCGGGCTTCCTTGGGGATGCTCATCATGTTGTATCCCGGAGGCAGATTGGTCAGGGTAGAATCCTGCTCACTCAGGTCGAGCACCCAGTAACGGGGGCCGATCAGCACGAAGGCAAAGATCAGCAGGAACATGCTCAGCGCGAAGACAACCGTCTTCTTCTTCAAGAACTTCTTCATCATCGTCTTGAAGGGCGTCTGCAGCTGTTCTTCCTGCATGATATCGACAACTTCCTTGTCGGGGCCCATAAACATACGCTTGAACCAGCGGACGAGGAAGAATCCCTTTTTGTTAGATGCCATCAGTATTCTCCTCCTTCCTTACTTATCAACGCGTACGCGCGGGTCAACCAGACCGTAGCTGATGTCGATGAGCAGCGCGCCCACCAGCGATACGATGGAATAGAACATCTGGATCGCCAGCACCAGCTCAAAGTCGTTGTTGTTCAGACCGATCCAGTACAGCTTGCCCATACCGGACAGGGAGAAGGTATTCTCAATAACCACGGAGCCGCCGAAGATGCCCAGGAACCAGCCCAGAATGCTGGTGATGACAGGCAGCAGCGCATTGCGCCAGGCATGAGAGTAGATAACAACCTTTTCACGCAGACCCTTGGCACGGGCGGTACGGATGTAGTCCATGGAGAGGGACTCGATCATGGCAGAGCGCACATAGCGCGTCATGCCGCCCAGGGAGCCGAAGGTCATAACGATGACGGGCAGGGAAATATGGTGGAGCATATCCACGAACTCCTCCCAGGAGCCTGCCTCGTACGTTGCACCCGGCGTCTTCATGCCCGAAACGGGGAACAGACGCCACACGATGCAGAAAAGGAACATGAAGATCAGCGCGATGATGTAGATCGGGATGCTGTAGCCCAGCATGGTTACGACCTGCGTCGACTGATCGAATTTTCCGTTTTTATGCACTGCACAGAAGATACCCAGCGGAATGGTGATACCCAGTGCAGCAATGGTGGAGAAAATGTTGATGAAAATGGTGTTCGCCATAGGAGAAGCAATGGCATCCACCACGTTACGCTTGTAGTAATTGGAGTAACCGAAGTTACCCTGAAGGAGGCCGTTCAGCTTGCCGCCGTTAACCTCCGTATCCGGCCATAGGCCCATCCAGCGCAAATAGCGGACAATCATCGGATCGTCCAGGCCCATTTCGGCGCGCAGCTCCTGATAGCGTTTTTCGTACTCTTCAGGATTCTTGAAGCTCTTACGCTGAGGTTCAAGCTCTGCTCGCGCCGGATCGCTCGGTATCAGATTGTAAAGCATGTACATCATCAAGGATACGATCAAAAACACGATCACGATGTACCCGCAGCGTTTCAGTATATATTTGCCCATCCGGCGTCGCCCCTTCTGCTGCTCTATTTACCAATGAAATCCACAGAAAACTGATTTTCTTTCTTGGTAGCGGTTTTTTCCGGTTTTGCTGATGACAAAGACACGAGGGGGACGAGCGAATGCCCGCCCCCCTGTGTCACCAATTCAGGTATTGGTTGGATTACTCAGCCACGGTGGCGTACACGATGGCCTGCTGGAAATCCCAGAAGGAATCCTGAGCGTAGTTCTCCAGCCAGTCGGGGTACATGGTGATGTACACGTTGCTGTACAGCGGGACCTGAGGCATGAGCTCGTTCCAGCGCTGGATGAACAGACGCCACAGGGTCAGGTAGGCCTCGGTATCGGTGGAGTCAACACCGTACACCATCTTCATGGTCAGCCAGTCCAGCACGTCGTCGAACAGGTAGTTCAGGTTGTAGCCCTGAGACACATACTGAGGATCGGAGGTGAAGGAGTAGGACTGATCGTAGATGGGGGTGAAGTTGGTGGCCAGGTTGAACATGCCGTAGGTGGGCACGCCGTACTTGTCGCCCTGGGAAGCATCGCGGTAGTAGAAGTTCAGCAGCTCGGTGAAGGTCATGATGTTCTGGTTGATCTGCATACCGGCAGCCTTGGTGGCGTCGGCGTTGGCCAGCATAACGGCCAGCAGGTCAGACACGGAGTTGCCCTCGGAGGAGGACCACTCGATGATCAGAGGCATCAGGATACGGCCGTCGGCCAGGGTCACGTTGTGCAGGTAGGTGCCGGCTTCTTCAGCGGTCACTTCCTTGTAACGGATGCCCTCGGTCCACTCGCCGCCCTCAGCGTTCAGGGTCCAGCCGTCTTCGACCAGCAGGGCCACAGCGCCTTCGGGATCATAGTTGTAAGCGTTCAGGTTGTTCTCCAGCCACTCCTCGGAGTCCTTGTACTGCCACAGAGCAGTGCCGTAGGGGCCGTTCACGACGCCGCCCCAGCCCTGGCAGAAGGTGTTGGCGAACTCATTGCGGTCCAGCAGGCTGATGATGGCCTGACGGACGGGCAGGAACTGGGTGGGGCCGAAGTCGCAGGCGAAGTTGATCATGCCGTAGCCGGGACGATCGAACTGCACGTACTCAAAGCCATGGCCCAGAGCGGTCTTGGTGGCCTCATCCTCGATGATGTCCAGAGCGGTGTTGACCTGAACGCCATCGGTGATGGTGTCATAGAAGTTGAAGGAGCCGGTCTTGATGGCGTCAGCCCAGGTGGCGTCCTCAGCCTTCACAACAACGATCTTCTCGATAGAGGGCTTCACGCCTTCGAAGTTGCCGTTGTAGTTCTTGTTGATGGTCAGGGTAGCCTGCTTGGAGGACTGATCGTAAGCAACCAGGTTGTAGGGGCCAGCAGAAACGCGGTCCTCACCGGCATAGAAGCGAACCTTCTCAACATGGTCCTTCAGCGCGTCAACGGTGAAGTCACCAGTGATGTAGCAGCCTTCGCCGTCGTCGGCCACGTCGTAGCCCTCGCCCAGCCAGTACTTGATGCTCTGCGCGCCGAAGGAGGCGTAGGACAGATCATAGAAGTAGGGCAGGTACTCAGACTCGATGGTCACGGAGAAGGTGTAATCATCGATCAGCTTCACGCCGGAGACGTAAGCGACCTTCTCGTCGTAGTAGTCCTGGCCGCCCACGATCTGGGAAGCGGCGGTGGACTTCACGCCCAGACCGGCAGCGGTCTTGGAGCAAGCGAAGACGGTGGTCCACACGAAGTCCTTCGCGGTGATGGCTTCGCCGTTGTTGTACACCAGGCCCTCATTGACGGTGATGGTGAAGGTCTTGGAACCGTCCACATTCTCTTCCGTCTGCAGGTCCTTGGTCACGGTGGGGTTGACAACCAGGGCGCCGCCCTGATCGGTCACGACGGTGGAGCAGTCAGAAGACAGCTCGCGCAGCATCATGTCGGTCGCACCGTTGGTCCAGTGAGAAGTAAACCAGAAGTCGCCGCCGATCTCGGTGGTAGAACCGTAGATGACAGTGCCCTTCTCGGTGGTTCCTTCAGCCATGGCGGTCATGGACAGAACCATGGTCAGCGCCAGAAGCATAGAAAGAAACTTCTTCATGAGAATCCCTCCTAAATTTTTTACCGGGTTAGGTAGAATACCGGTTATATAAAGTATCTCATATTCATGCGAAAAAAGCAAGCCCCAAATTGCAGGAATGTTGCTTCTTTCTTCAAAAAAATCATGATTCGGCATTGATCCGAAGATGCAATTCCCCGGATTCTTCCTGCAATCGTCCGTTTTCCGGCATTTCGCCGAGCGCGCCGCTCCTTTGTTTCCGGGCATATTTCGCCTGCATTTTTGCAGCTTTTTGCATCATTTCCTGCATTTTTGTTTCTCTCCCACGCGTCTGCACCGGCCTGCCGGGCTGAGGAAGAACACAATAAATACACAATGATTTCTGTCTGCTTATGCAGCCTCTATGCTACCTGTTCCGCAGGTGCCGGCAGCACATACCGTATGTTGTGTATCCCCGTTGTCCGGCAGCGTCGGGCAGCATCCGTCATTTTTCCGCCAAATGCTGCAGAGCGGCATCAAATTCCCTCTTGACACGGACATCGTGTCGTGCTTTATGATAGGAAGCGAAAGAGAGGGATGCCCTATGCTGACCATCACCGAAGTTTCCCGCACCCATGACGTATCCGCCCGGATGCTGCGCTATTATGAGCAGCAGGGGCTGATTACCAGCTGCCGCCGGGAAAACTATGCCTACCGGGTATATGATGAGGAAAACATCACCCGGCTGCGCCTGATCCTTGTGCTGCGGAAGCTGCGCGTACCGCTTCGGTCGATCGCCGTCATGCTGGATTCCGGCGATGCAGGCGAAGCTGTCCGCGTGCTGCGGGAAAAGATTGCAGAGATCGACGAGGAACGGCGCTCCCTGACCATCATCCGTGATACGCTGGCGCTTTTTGTCCATCAGCTGGGGCTGGCCGGCGCGTCGGAGCGTCTGGCGCTGCTGGGGGATGACGCCCTGCTCAGCGCCGTCAATGCACTGGGGCTTTCCAATATCACACTGAAGGAGAAAACGCTGATGAATGACCTGCAGACCGCCGACAACGCCCGATGGAAGACCCTGAACGTCCGCTATGTGATGCTGCCCGAAGGCCCGGTAGCGGCATTCCACTATGTCGGTCCCGATCCGGAAGAGCATGTGAACGCCATGGCCCAGCGCTTCGTTCAGGAAAGTCACCTGTACGACCGCAAGCCCGACGCCCGCATGTTCGGCTTCAACCATCCCAACCCCTCCCCTGACCGTCCGCATTACGGGTATGAGGTGTGGATCACCATCCCCGAAGATCTTTCCGTCCCCGCCCCCGGCGTGAAAAAGATCATGCCCGGCGGACTCTACGCCGCCCATACCATCGATTTCCCGAATTTCCACGAATGGCAGTGGCTGACGGCCTGGGGCGAACACCAGCCTCAGTACATGCCGGGGAAAGACGGCGCCTCGGAAGAAAACATGTTCGGCGGTCTGGAGGAGCATCTGAACTGGGTCTACATCGCCCAGCACGGACAGGAGGACGCCCCGCCCCTGCGGGTGGATCTGATGATGCCCATCAGGCCGCGCCGCACCTGAGAGATACCAGATTGCAGCACCATCAAAACAGGCAGATTCAGGCAGCGTCATTCCCAGAACGTCCGCCTGCAGCAGAAAACCCCCGGCAGCCCGCATCATGGGCAGCCGGGGGATGCTTGCTTATTCCTTGTTTTTGCCGGCGTTTTCCTCCAGGAGCTTCTGCAGCTCGGACATGAAATCGCCGATGTCGGTAAAGAGGCGGTACACCGCCGCAAAGCGGACATAAGCCACGTCGTTGACAGCCTTGAGCTCCTTCATGACCATATCGCCGATGCGCTGGGAGGTGATCTCGCCTTCCATCGTGGCGTAGGCAGCCTGCTCAATGCGGCTGGTCATGGCGTCGATCTGGGTCATGGAGACGGGCAGCTTTTCACAGGCATGGAGAATACCGCCCTTGATCTTCTGCGCGTCAAAAGCCTCGCGGCGCCCGTCGCGCTTGACGACCATCAGCGGCAGCATCTCAATCTTTTCATAGGTGGTGAAGCGGCGGCCGCAGTTGATGCACTCGCGGCGGCGGCGGATGCTGCTGCCTTCCTCCGTGGGGCGGGAGTCAATCACCTTGCTGTCCATACAGTTGCAGTACTGGCATTTCATAACCCGGGCCTCCTGCCTTTATGCGTTGTGGTTTTCTGCCGCATATTATACCACATTTTGCGGATGCCGTAAAGGAGTTTTTTCACATTCCCCGCGCTTACAGCCGCTCGCATTCCTCCAGCCACAGCGCCGCGGAAGCGTCGGAGGGCATCACCCCCGCGCCCCGCGGGCTCAGGCTGACAGAGCCCACGCCCACGCCGTCCGGCGAGCAGCTGCGCTTGAACTGCTGGCTGAAGAAGCGGCGGTAGAAATTCTTCAGCCACTTCAGGATCACCGCCTGATCGAAATCGTCCTTGAAGGCAATGCAGCACATCTCGAAAATCTTTGCCGGCGCATAGCCGTAGCGCACGGCATAATATAGGAAGAAATCATGCAGCGCATAGGGCCCGACCAGATCCTCGGTCTGCTGGGCGATATTGCCCATTTCGTCCGGCGGCAGCAGCTCCGGGCTGATGGGCGTATCCAGAATCCTTTCCAGCACGCTGCGGCTGGAAGCAAATTCCGGCAGCTCGCTGACCGTCTTCGTCACCCAGCGCACCAGCGTTTTCGGCACGCCGCTGTTCACGCCGTACATGCTCATGTGATCGCCGTTGTAGGTGCACCAGCCCAGCGCGATCTCGCTCAGATCGCCGGTGCCCAGCACGATGCCGCCAAATTCGTTGGACAGGTCCATCAGCACCTGCGTGCGCTCGCGGGCCTGGGCGTTCTCATAGGTCACGTCGCGGACGGCCTCATCATGGCCGATATCCCGGAAATGCCGGCGCACCGCCTCATGGATGCGCACCTCCCGCTGCTGTACGCCCAGGGTAGTCATCAGCTCCAGGGCAGACTGATAGGTCCGGTCCGTGGTGCCGAAGCAGGGCATGGTCACGCCCAGGATATTGGTGCGGGGCAGCCCCAGCAGATCCGCCGCGCGGCAGCCTGCCAGCAGCGCCAGCGTGGAATCCAGCCCGCCGGAGATCCCCACGACCAGCTTTCCGCCGGTGATCTGCATGCGCCGAGCCAGTCCATGGGCCTGAATATCGAAGATCTCCATGCAGCGCCGGATGCGCTTCTCCCTGTTCTCCGGGACAAAGGGCAGCTTGGGAATGTTCAGATCCGGGAGGATGTCGTCGGGCAGCATCAGGGGCTGCCCGATGCAGTTTTCTCCATGCGCATCCGCATCGTGCCGCGCGGCGCAATCGGCAAAGAGCTGGCTGCGCTGCCGGTCGGCGGCGATGCGTTCCGTATCGATATCTGCCGTCAGGAGATAATCATCCGCAATCAATGCAGCGTTCTCCTTGAGGACTTCCCCGCAGACTGCCGCCATGCTGAATCCGGCACAGAGCGCGTCCGTCGTCGATTCCCCCGGCCCGGCCTCCGTATACAGGCAGCCGCACAGGAAATCCGCGCTGAACTGGCGCACCTTGCGTGCCACCTTTTCCCGGCCGCTCACCATCGCCGCAGCGGACGACAGGCAGACGACCGCCTCCGCACCCGACAGCATATGCTTCGCGCAGGCCGGAACAGGCGCGCACAGATCCTCGGCAAAGGTAACCGCAAAGCGGCCCCCGTCCGCACCGCAGAAGTACAGGTCGCTTTCCAGGAAGAGCGACTCCTGCAGGCAATAGGACTTCTCCGCATCCAGCTCAAAGCCGCTGCGGAACCAGCGCTTCTGCGCCTGCGGAATATACATTTTGGTCACCGCGCCCAGGAACTCATCCCGCTTGATGACCACACCGCAGTTGAACAGCTTGCCCCGCCATGCCACAGGGGCGCCGACAACCGCGACGATCCCCTCCGGCATCTCATCCCGAAGGGTCAGCAAGCCGCGCATCACCGCCTCCTGCAGCGGCCTTTGCCGGAACAGATCCCCGCAGGTCGCGCCGGTCAGGGACAATTCAGGAAACACCACCAGGGAGGCATGCCGCTCCTTTGCCTCTGTGATCTTTTCCAGATGCATTTCGACGTTCTTGTCCACATTGCCAAGGTACAGGTGCGGCACAGCCGCCGCCACGCGCAGGATTCCCTGCATGATCGTCACCTCGCTTTGTTTGTTTCACGCCTGCAGGCACAGGAAGAGAGGGCCGCAGGATTGCTCATTTGAACCCCAGGCTGATCAGCTTCACATGGGGCTTGCCGCCGTCAATCTCCAGCAGCGCACAGCAATCATCCTTCGCCGCGCCGGGATTGATGAGCCAGGGCGTCGTATATTCCACATTCGCCCGGTGGGTATGGCCGTAGAGCGCGATATCTGCGCCCTCTGCACGGGCTGCACCGTAAAGGTAATCCAGGCCGGATTTGACCCGGTGGATGTGGCCGTGGGTCATGTAGAGCTTCAGTCCACCAAAGGGAATGACCCGCCGTTCCGGATAGTCAGCAACAAAATCGCAGTTGCCCCGGACGGCAATCATGGCCGCATGGGGATCGCGGCGGCGGATGAAGCTCTCCGCCCGGTCAAAATCCCGCACGCCGTCCCCCAGGCAGAGGTAAGCGTCAATGGGGCCGACCGTCTTCCAGACCTCCTCCAGCATCCACCGCAGGCCGTTCTCCTCGCCGTGAATGTCGGACAGAATCAGTGCACGCTGCATCAGCCGTTCAGCTCCTTCATGATCTCCAGCATCCTTTCACAGGCGCGGGCGCGGTGGCTGACGGCGTTCTTCTCCTCCTCGTTCACTTCGGCGAAGGTCTTGTTCAGCTCCTCATAGAGGAAGAGGGGATCATAGCCAAAGCCGCCGTTGCCGCGCTCGGCTTCCAGCAGCACGCCGGGGCAGGAGCCTTCGGCGATCAGCGTCTCCTCGCCCGGCCGGGCCAGCGCGATGGCGCACTGGAAGGCGCACTGCCGGCGGGTCTTGCCCTTCATGCGCCGCAGCAGGAGATTGTTGTTGTCCTTGTCGCCCTCGCCCTCTCCGTTCATCAGGGCGTAGCGGGCGGAATACACGCCGGGCTCGCCGTCCAGCGCATCCACAGTGAGGCCGCTGTCATCCGCAATGGTGGGCAGGCCGGTCGCCTCGCAGACCGCCTCCGCCTTGATGGCTGCATTGCCGGCGAAGGTCACGGCATTTTCTTCAATCGGCGCAGTGAAGCCGGCGGCATTCATGCTCACCACATTGTAGTAATCCCCGAAAATGTGCTGCAGCTCCCGCAGCTTATGGGCGTTGCCGGTGGCCGCCACCAGCAACGGCTTGGGGCAGATGTGACGCGCCGCCTCGCCCAGGGCTTCCGTCTGGGCCTTCATCAGCTGCTCGATGCCGCATTTGCCGTAGTGCAACAGGCTGGTCAGCTCCTCGCCGGTGAAGGCGCGGCCCTCGCCGGTGCCCTGCAGCTCGATGAACTCGCCATTTTCGTTCATGACCAGATTCATGTCCACCTGCGCGCCGGAGTCCTCGGCATAGCACAGATCACAGCAGGGGGTGTCGTCCACCACGCCCACGGAGACCGCCGCCACCTGATGGATGATGGGGCTCTGCAGGAGCTTGCCCTCCTGCACCAGCTTATCCACGGCCAGCGTCAGGGCGACCATTGCGCCGGTGATGGAGGCGGTACGGGTGCCGCCGTCGGCTTCCAGCACGTCACAGTCCAGGGTGATGGTGCGCTCGCCCAGCTTGGTCAGGTCGATCGCCTGGCGCAGGCTGCGGCCGATGAGCCGCTGGATCTCCACGCTCCGGCCATCCTTCTTGATGCCGTCGCGCTTCTTGCGGCTGCCGGTGGAGGCGGGCAGCATAGCATATTCCGCCGTCACCCAGCCCTGGTTTTTCCCCCGGAGGAAGGGCGGCACACCCTCCTCCACCGAGGCGGTGCAGATCACCCGGGTATTGCCCGTGGCGATCAGGCAGGAGCCCGCCGCCGTGCGGACAAAATTGGTCTGAATGGATACAGGACGCGCCTGCTCAGGCAGTCGGCCATCAATACGCATACAATATTTCCCCTTTCAACGCAGCAGATACTGCACATAACAATCCAAATTGAAATATTCTTCGCCCGCATCCCTTTCTCCTGCCGTTTTTGCAATTCGATCAGAAAACAAGCTGCCGCCTACTGGAAATTCCAGTGCAGATGTGGTATGATGATTCCTGTGCATATTTTCCTGCCCGGCGGCGCACCCTGACAAAGATTCCTCAACAATTCGTGACAATCAGCAGGGAATCCGCAGCTCATGTCGAATTTCTTTTCGATTTGCCGATCCTGTCTCAACGCAGCGTTCGCGCTTCCATATATCCCGGCGGCCGTTCCGCCGGAGAAAGGTCTTGTGTCCGTGAGCAATTTCCGCCAAAAGTATCTGACGAACATCTGGAATGTTCCCAATGTGCTGACGATCATCCGTCTGGCGCTGATCCCCGTATTTGTCGTCCTCCACGCCATGTATCTGGAAAAGCTGGCGCTGCTGACCTTCTGCGTCGCCTCCTTCACCGACTGGCTGGATGGCCATATCGCCCGCAAGTATAACCTCATCACCGACTTTGGCAAGCTGATGGACCCCCTGGCCGACAAGCTGATGGTCTGCACCGCGCTGGTCATGCAGGGGCTCAACGGCACCTTCCCGGTGATTGCCATTGTGATCGTCGTCATCAAGGAGCTGGTAATGATCTACGGCTCCTCCTACATGCTGACCCACGACGTGGTGGTCTACGCCAACATGTGGGGCAAGCTGGCCCAGTGCAGCTTTATCCTGGCGCTGGTGCTGTCCTTCTGGCATCAGGAGTTCACCGCCATGAATTTCCCCATCGACCGGGTCTGCCTGTGGATCGCCGTGGTCATCGCAGTCATCGCGCTGGTGGATTACACCCGCAAGGCCCTGGCCAAGCTCCGGGAGATCAAAGCAAAAGTCTGATGATCAGGCCGCATCGTTCCGCATGGATCGGCGCGGCCTTTTTTGTGCCGCAAAGGCTTGTCAGCCCAGCCCGGCTGTGCTATCATGGACGCAAGCAAATGAGAAGGAGCCACGCCCGATGCGCATCGTTTTTGTCCGCCACGGCCATCCGGATTATGCCAATGATTGTCTGACGCCCCTGGGCCATCGCCATGCCGCCGCAGCTGCGCAGCGTCTGAAGCAGGAGGGCATCACGCTGATCTTTTCCTCCACCTGCGGCCGGGCCTTTGAGACCGCCGGCCACCTCGCCCAGGTGCTTGATCTGCCCATCATCAAATGCGATTTCATGCGGGAGATCAGCTGGGGCGCGCTGGACGATCAGCCTATTTATGCAGACGGGCATCCCTGGTCCACCGCCGACCGCATGGTCGCCAATGGCGAGAGCCTGATGGAAAAGGACTGGCAGACCCGCGTGCCCTTCTGCCGCAACACCGTGATCCGGCATGCCGAGCGCGTCGCCGGTGCAACGGATGAATGGCTGGCCGGTCTGGGCTATGTACGGGAGGGCCTGTACTACCGCGCCGTCCATCCGACAGACAAGACCGTCGCCGCCTTTGGTCACGGGGGAGAGTCCTCCGTCCTCCTCAGCCATCTGTTCAATCTCCCCTTCCCCTTCCTCTGCACGGCTATGGGGCCGGACTATACCGGCATCACCATCGTGACGCTGTCCGGCGCGCCGAGCGAGCTGGTCTGTCCCCGCTTTGAGCTGCTCAACGACGCCCGGCACATCAGAGGTCTGGAAGCCGGCAATTATTTCGGCAACTGAGCAAACCGTCTGCCCCGCCGGAAGGAGACTGCCCGGAAGCAGAGTCTCCGCTCGCGTTTTATGAAGTCGCACATAGACAGAGCGCACTTGCACCCTGCACAGGGGTGAGCAAGTGCGCTCTGATTTTTATTCAGCGGCAAATGGAGATTTGCGGGGGCAAGCTTGCCGCTTACGGCCTCATCCGGCACGGCTGCACCGTGCCGCCTTCCCCGAGGGGGAAGGTTTTAAGTCCCGCACCCCTTACGATTTCCATTCACTCCGGGCACCCATATGTACAAGCCGCGGCGGCTGCAGCGAGACCTCAAAAGGAACGATGCGGCTCGATTGCAGCCGCCACTACGCCCACTCAGGAGAACGGAGGGGGTCCGGGGGGAAGCTGTTTTTGCTTCCC
>JAFQIB010000098.1 GCA_017397765.1 Clostridia bacterium
GACCTCGGTGGCCTTCATCCAGGGGCACTCGTCGAAGGAGCGCACGTCGGAGGGCACTTCCTCCCAGGTCTCCAGCTCCTCGGAGAACTTTTCGGAGCGGTTGCCGTTCCAGAAATAGGTCACATGGCCGTACTTCTGGGTTTCGGAGCAGGCGTACTCGTTCACGCCGGCCTTGACCAGCAGCTCGGTCAGGGTATCCTTGATCTCCGGAGGATTGACCAGGAACTTGTTGGGGATGTTCAGGTCGCCGTCGTACTGCAGCATGCCGGCATACTTGACCTGGGGCACCACGCCGCGGTCGAACTTGTCGAAGTCCGCACCGCCGTCAAAGGCCATGGAGATTTCCTGGGCACGGTCGCCGCGGAAGTTGTACAGGATGACGCTGTCGCCGTCAGCCATCTTGCCCACGGGCTGGCCGTCCTTGGCGATGACGAAGGCGGGCAGATCCTGATCCAGCGCGCCGGTCTCGGCGCGGTAGGTCTCGATGGCCTCCAGGGCAGTGGCAAACTGACGGCCCTCGCCGTGGACGTGAACGTTCCAGCCGGCTTCGACCATCGCCCAGTTGGCCTGGTAGCGGTCCATGGTGATCTTCATGCGGCCGCCGCCGGAGGCGATGCAGCCGTCGAAGGTGTCGTCGTTCAGCTCAGCCAGCACGTTCTCCAGCTGCTGGACGTACTCAGGGGAGGAGGTGGCGGGCACATCGCGGCCGTCCAGCAGGATGTGGCAGCGCACGCGCTTCACGCCCTCCGCCTTGGCCTGCTTCAGCATGGCGATCAGGTGGGAGATATTGGAGTGGACGTTGCCGTCGGACAGCAGGCCCATGAAGTGCAACGTGGAATTGTTGGCCTTCACCTGACCGACCAGCTCCTGCCAGGTTTCGGAGGCATAGATCTTGCCGGAGTCGATGGACTCGTTGACCAGCTTCGCGCCCTGGGAGTACACCTGGCCGCAGCCCAGCGCATTGTGGCCGACCTCGGAGTTGCCCATGTCGTCATCGGAGGGCAGACCAACGGCGCCGCCGTGGGCCTTGATGACCTGCCAGGGATGGTTGGCCTTCAGCTCGTCCAGGGTGGGGGTGGTGGCGGACATGACCATATTGCCAAGGGTTTCGGGGGTCTCGCCCACGCCGTCCATGACGACGAGGACAACAGGCTTCTTGTTCATGGGAAGTTGCCTCCTTGTATGTGTAAGTCGTGTTGTTAACCAAATGACAGCCCATATCAGACCATATTACAGAATACTTGATTTCCCCCGGAATGTCAAGGAATTGACGATGTGTCACAGGAATTTTCCTGTCCATTACCAGTCAAAGCGTGTATTCAAGATGGAGACATTCAGTTCCTCATCAACATGGATATCATAATACAGGTTATAGAGCGCCATCGTGGGGTCATGCGCCCAAGGCCGGGCATAGGTAAAGCAGATCTCCACATAGCCGGGCTGCGTCCCTTCGAGCACATAGGTGTATTTCACCGGTGCACCGACCAGTTCACGATCGTCATTGACCTCAGCAGTCTCGCAACTGACCTTGATGCAGCTGTCACCCGACAAACCCTGCCAATCCCAGCTATATCCGGTGGTAGGGTTTCCCTTCAGTACGATCTCTGCCGTTTGGGACGGCTTTTTCTCCCAGGTGACTGACACATAATACGGCTGTATCTTCCTTGAAGAACTGCCATCTGCTGCTTTCATCACATACTGGATCGCGAAAACCACCCGTCCCTGCTTCAGCTGTTCCTCCGTGACAAACCATGTTCCCTCCCAAGTTCGACTCTCACCCGCAGTCAGGGTTGGCGTACCGAACTCCTCAATGATCTTGCCAGTGGGCGAGTACAGCGCCAATGGGCCTGGCATATCCTCGCCGGACGTGTTGCTCACGCGGATGGTTACCTCTACCTCTTGCGGGCCATCAAGCTGTGTTTGAGATAGCAGCATTAGAACCGCTATGGGCCGCTCTTCTTCTGCCGTCGCGACAGGTATCATGCACAGCATCACCAGCAGCCAAATCATGATTTTCTTCATATGCAACGCCCTCCTTTCCCCCATTATAGTTCTCCCCGTCCTCATCAGTCAAGAAAGCCCGCAAGAATTTACAACTTCCGTTCTGCTCCAGCGGCCCCTGTTCGCTTGCACCTCTCCCATGAATGTGATATAATGTAGTTTATCATTAAATCGGGTCGAAGACCCCAGGAGGCCCCGCCATGTCCTTCACCCATCTTCACCTCCACACGGAGTACTCCCTGCTCGACGGCGCGTGCCGGATCCCGAAGCTTGTCCAGCGCATCAAGGCCCTGGGCATGGATTCCTGCGCCATCACCGACCACGGCGTGATGTATGGGTGCATCGACTTCTATCAGGCGATGAAGGCCGAGGGGCTCAAGCCCATCATCGGCTGCGAGGCCTATGTCTGCAGCGACCGCAAGGACAAATCCACCGTCGCCCGCGAATACAGCCACCTCATCCTCCTGTGCGAGAACAACAAGGGCTATGAAAACCTGATGCACCTGATCAGCGAGGGCTTCCTGACCGGCTATTATTACAAACCCCGCATTGATTACAATCTCCTTCGCGAGCACCACGAGGGTTTGATCTGCCTCTCAGCGTGCCTTTCCGGCGATCTGCCCAAGCTCCTGCTGGACGACCGGCATGACGACGCGGTGGCTTACATCCGCGAGATGCAGGACATCTTCGGCAAGGACAATTTCTTCGTGGAGATCATGGATCACGGCATCCGGGAGGAAAAGCTGGTGCTGCCCCGGCTGATCGCCATTGCCCGGGAGACGGAGGTGCCGCTGGTCGCCACCAACGACTGCCACTACCTGGAGGAAAAGGACGCCGACGCCCAGGAGGTCCTCATGTGCATCCAGACCGGCAAGACGTTGGATGACGAGAACCGCATGAAGATGGAGACCCGCCAGCTCTACGTCAAGTCCGAGGAGGAGATGCGGGCGCTGTTCCGCATGTGCCCCGAAGCCATTGACAACACGCAGCTCATCGCCGACCGCTGCGATGTAGCGTTTGAGTTCGGCGTGACCCGCCTGCCCGCCTACCCGGTGGAGACCGGCGAGACACCCTATGAGATGCTCAACCGGCTGTGCCATGAGGGGCTGGCCCGGCTCTATCCCGACGCCCGGGAGGAGAATGATGACGAGCCCTATACCCGCCTGAAATACGAGCTGGGCGTGATCTCCGGCATGGGGTATGTGGATTACTTCCTCATCGTGTGGGATTTCATCAACTATGCCAAGCAGCACGGCATCATGGTCGGCCCGGGCCGCGGCTCCGGCGCAGGCTCCATCGTGGCCTACTCGCTGGGCATCACCATGCTCGACCCGCTGAAGTACCAGCTGCTGTTTGAACGCTTCCTGAACCCGGAGCGCGTGTCCATGCCCGATATCGACGTGGACTTCTGCTATGAGCGCCGGCAGGAGGTCATCGACTATGTAGCCCGCAAGTACGGCGCGGATCATGTCAGCCAGATCATCACCTTCGGCACCATGGCCGCCAAGGGCGTGGTGCGGGATGTGGGCCGCGTACTGGGCATGAGCTATGCCGACACGGATGCAGTGGCCAAGGCCATTCCCTTTGATCTGGGCATGACGCTGGAAAAGGCCCTGAAGCTTTCGCCCATGCTCAAGACCATGTATGAGGAGCAGACGGAGGTCAAGCGGCTTATCGATACCGCCATGACCCTGGAGGGCATGCCCCGCCATGCTTCCACCCATGCCGCCGGCGTGCTGATTACCGGCAAGCCGGTGGTGGAGTTCGTCCCTCTGCAGCGCAACGATGAGGTCATCACCACCCAGTATCCCATGGGCACCATCGAGCAGCTGGGCCTTTTGAAGATGGACTTCCTGGGCCTGCGCACGCTGACCGTCATCCGGGATGCGCTGGATATGATGCGCGATCTCGGCACCGATATGAAGCCCGAGGACATCCCCATGGATGACCCGGCGGTTTACGAGATGATCTCCGCCGGCGACACCGACGGCGTGTTCCAGCTGGAAGGCGGCGGCATGCGCACCTTCCTGACCAACATGAAGCCCGGCAATTTCGAGGATATCATCGCTGCCATTTCCCTCTATCGTCCCGGCCCGATGGAATCCATCCCCCGTTACATCGAGGGCAAGCACAACCCCGCCTCCGTGCATTATGAGACGGAGAAGCTGCGTCCCATCCTGGACGTGACCTACGGCTGCATGGTGTATCAGGAGCAGGTCATGCAGATCGTGCGCGATCTGGCCGGCTACTCCTATGGCCGCAGCGATCTGGTGCGCCGCGCGATGGCCAAGAAAAAGGCCAAGATCATGGCCCAGGAGCGGGAGTATTTCATCCATGGCAAGCTCAATGAGGACGGCTCCGTCGACGTACCCGGCTGCATCCGCAACGGCGTGCCGGAGGCCGTGGCCAACAAGATCTACGACGATATGACGGCCTTTGCCTCCTACGCCTTCAACAAGTCCCACGCCGCAGCCTACGCGGTGGTCGCCGTGCAGACCGGCTGGCTGAAGAAGCACCATCCCGTGCCCTTCATGGCTGCCATCCTGAACTCCGTGTACGGCAATTCCGGCAAGATCGCCTCCTATATTCAATACTGCCGCAGCCAGGGCATCCGGGTGCTGCCCCCGGATGTCAACCGCTCCGGCTGGAAATTCACTGTTATCTCGGCCATCCCCGCTGAAAGCGGTGCTGGCTACGCGGCATCTTCGCAAGCGAATACACCGCTAGTCGGCGCTGATGCGCCTCCCTCGGACCACGACGCGGACGGCGAGCTGTGTATTCTCTTCGGCCTGGGCGCGGTGAAGACCGTGGGCCAGGGCGCGGTGAACGCCATCATCCGCGAGCGGCAGAACGGCCCCTACAAGGACATCTTCGATTTCTGCAGCCGCATCGATACTACTGAGTGCAACAAGCGTGTGGTGGAGAGCCTCATCAAGGCCGGCGCCTTCGACTACACCGGCGCCAACCGCATGCAGCTGCTGGCGGTGTATGAATCCGCCATGGACGCGACCATCTCCCGGCGCAAGGCCAATGTGGACGGCCAGCTGAGTCTGTTCGACATGGCCTTCGGCGACGCGCCCGTCATCGAGGAAACCCGCGTGCTGCCCGATCTGCCCGACTTCCCCTCCCGCCAGAAGCTGGCCATGGAAAAGGAGATCTCCGGCGTGTACATCACCGGTCATCCCCTGGATGATTACCGGGAGACGCTGCAGAAGCTCAGCTTCTCCACCGTCCAGCTGGAGGGGCTGGAGGAGCGGGAGGATCACGGCCTGGAAATGGACGGCATGGCCGTGGAGATGGGCGGCATCCTCACCGAGGTGAAGGGCAAGGCCACCCGCAAGGGCGCGTATATGGGCTTTATCACGCTGGAAGACCTGACCGGCCAGATCGAATGCCTCGTCTTCCCCAAGGTGTACGAAAAGTATCAGGCCATGATGGCGGTGGACGATCTGGTGGTGCTCACCGGCAAGCTGTCCGTCCGCGAGGAGGAAGCGCCCAAGCTGCTGGTGGACCGGCTGATCCCCCTGGACATGTGGGAGGACAAGCCGAAGGTGACCGTGCCGGACGAGCCCGGCAACCGGCCCCGCACGCCCCGGGTCGGCACGGTGGAGCGCGTACCTGCCCCGGCTCCGACGCAAGCCGCGCCCCAGCATCATGTTCCCCGGCAGCCCCGCATGACCGATTCCCAGCGGGCAGCCAATGCGGATCGCAAGCTCTTCATCCAGCTGGAACGCGCCCGCATGGACGAAGCTGCCCATCTGCTCAGCCTGTACCCCGGCAGCATCCCTGTCTATCTGCACATTCCGGCGGAGAAAATGACCTTCCTCATGCCCTCGCTCCAGTGGTGCGACGGCAGCGAGGGATGCATGTCCCGGCTGACTGCTGCTTTTGGCGAACCCAACGTCAAGCTTGTGGAGAAGAAGTAAGCTATGAACAGCAAAATGAAGGAAATGATCAAATTCGTCCTGACCGGCGGCGTTTGCTTTCTGATCGAATACGCGGCGCTGGTCATTCTCAAGGAGTGGCTGCACCTGCCTGTGGTGGCCGCCACCCCCATCGCCTTCCTCATCAGTGTGGTGTTCAACTACCTGCTGTGCGTGAAGTGGGTGTTTGAAGGGGCCAAGGAGGGCAGCCGCGCTGCCCAGCTGGGTTTCGTCATCACCAGCGTGATGGGTCTCTTCCTCAACTGGCTCATCATGTGGGCGCTCACCGCGCTGCTGGGCGAGGATACACTGCTTTTCACCCTCCTGGGCATTGAGGTGAAGGTGTACATGCTCAACAAGGTCATCGCCACCGCGCTGGTGATGGTGTGGAACTACTTCACCAAGCGCTATGTGCTGCGCAGGGGAGAGAGCAAATGAAAAAGCCTGTCATCTTCTTTGACTGGGACGGTACCCTGTGCGACAGCATGCAGCTGTGCATTGAGGAAAACCGCAGCACCCTGCGGCTCCTCGGCCTGCCCGATCAGCCGGACGAGGTGCTGCGCCGCTGCAACGGCCCCACCTTTGAGGAGGCTGCCCCCATCATCGGCGTCCCCGAAGAACGGATGGAAGAATACTGCCGCATCCGCCTCAGCTGCGCGCTGGCGCTGGTGGAGAAGGTCAACCGGCTCTTTCCCGGCGCAAGAGAACTGCTCAGCGTCCTGAAGAACAAGGCGGAACTGTGCATCGTCTCCAACGGCACGCAGGCGTATCTGACGCGGTGCATGCAGCATTTCGGGCTGGAGGGCGTGTTTCACCGCATTGTATGGAGCCACCCCGAGCGCACCAAGACGCAGAATCTGGCGGGCCTGATGGCTGAACTGCAGCCGGAGCGTGCTGTGATGGTGGGCGACAGGATCGGCGACATCCGCGCCGGCAGGGAAAACGGCCTCACCACCATTGCGGCCGCCTTTGGCTACGGGAACGATGCGGAGTATGCCGAGGCAGACCTCCGCGCCGACAGCATGGCGCAGCTTCAGGAAACGCTGCTGCACTTCTGCAGGGATTAACCTGAACGTTCTGTACAGATGAAATCCAACATTGTTTACGGGAGGTTTGAAAGATGAAAAAACGGACAGCTGCTATTCTTGCCATGCTGCTATGCCTGCTCTTTGTCAACGTGCCGGCAGAGGAAATACCGGCGGATGCTTTTTTTCGCTGTCAAACTGGCCGGATCTCCTATGTGCTGCCGGGGTATCCGCAGGTCATCCGGGAAGAGAATCTGCCCGCCCGGGAACTGGAAAACACCTACATGGCATGGCTGGACAAGCTGCAGCTGTTCGGCGCTGGCACGCTTGGCGGCGAGTATCAGGTGCATATCGCCGATCTGACGCCTGCCCTGGATTGGATGAAGGAGGACAGGCCAGGAGAAGATGAGCCCCAGTATCAGCTCAATGCCCTGATGCAGATGGTTACCTTTTATCTGCGTATCCATGACGGCTATGTGACCGGCGAACCGGAGGTGCGCGTTTTCAGAGGAAAGGAGATCAACGGAGAAGAGACGTTCTTCCCGGAAATCAGCTTTTCCTACGCCTATCCCGACGCCCCTGATACGGCTTATCAGGGGAGGGGCCTGATGGACGGAAGCCTGGCTGTGGTGATGATGGTGCAGGCAGACGAAAGCAATCTGGCCGCGCTTGCAGACATGCATATCCTCGGCGTACAGGAAGCAGAGGCCTCTGCCCTGAGCGCACCGGAAACTGTCACCGTCGGCCGGCTGCAGTTTACCTTCCCCGAGCCGCCGCTGAAAACCGAAGAAGAAGGATACTGGCTGTACGAGGCCTTTACCCCGGACTTCGGCTATGTGAGCATTGAGCATATGCAGGCAGACCTGCGCTTCATGCTGAATAATGGCATGGATGCGGACGCGCTGCTGCTTACGCTGGCAGAAACCACCGCAAAAACCTATCAGGCACAGGGCGTATTCAGCGAATATGAAATCACAAAGCTGGCCGACGGCATGTATGCCTTTGATGCACTGGAAATCGACAGTCGCTATCCCAAGGGCTATGAGCCGCTGGCTTCCCATGTGAAGGCTGTCTTCACCCTGGATGGGGTGTATACCATCACCGCGGTCGATACTGAAATGGGACGGGAAGCATTTGCCACCCTGGCCGTCACAGATACAGCGGAAGCCTCTTTGGCCAATTGAGAATCATGCATCCCCTGTCGGTACACCGCCGGCAGGGGATTGCTGTGCGCTGGCCGCCCTGCGGATTGTAACAAATCTCCCTGCGAGCTTCAATCCGCAATTTCGCCCTTGCATCCCCCTGCGCTTTGTGTTATCTTTATATATATTCAATATGCCGCCCTGGCTTTTATCAGGAGGTTTTCATGCGTAAGCTGCTGCTGCTGGTATCCCTCATGTGCTTGTTTCTCCAGCTGCCTGCACAGGCTGCGGAGCCTGAAAAGGTCAGCACATTCCTGATGTCCATGCAGGCGCCTGCGGGCTGGACCGTCGACACAGACGAATTCACGGCGCAGGCTTATCCCTTTATCGAGCGTATTCTGCGCCCGGTCATGATCTGGGCTGAAAACGAGCAGTATTCCCTGCTGGTTTCCGTGTACGACTTTGACTCGGATACGCAGCATGCCATCGGCAATGCCCCCGACAAGGACCTGGCTTGCTTCAATGCCCTGGTGCAGTACAGCGGCCTTGTCCCCGGCGACGGCAAGCTGCTGCCCATCCGCCGCAGCGCGCCTGCTGACAACCGGGATTTCTTCTTCGGCAAAACCACGGACGGGCGCTGCATCGCCACCTACCGCAGCAAGCAGCTCCGCTACTGCTACGCTTTCCAGCTGACACCGAAGGACAGCAGCATCAGCGTGGAGGACACGCAGGCCCAGCTGCTGGAGATCATCACCACGTTGCGGGAGGTCGGGGTCTTCTATCCGAATGATGCGCCCAACGCCATGGTGGTCATCACCAGCGACAGCGCCAACATCCGCGCCGCAGCCTCTGCTGACGGGCGCCGGGTTAAAACCGCTTTGCGGGGTGATACCTTCCCCTGCCTGGGGCAGGAGGACGGCTGGTATCTGATCGGCGTGGGCGAGTCGGTGTGCTACGTCAGCATGAGCCACGCCAAGATCAAGTAAAAACATATGCTCTGCGGAAGCTGCAGGACACGCTGCGGGCCTCCGGCATCTTGTGCCGGAGGCCCGCGCAGCGTGTCGAAAAAGTGCTTTAGGCACTTTTTCGAGGATTTGCACTTGCACACTGGTCGAGCCATAAATGGCTCTCCCGGCCGCTTGCTCGCGTAAGGAAGCGATTTTGCGAGCAAAATCGCGCGAAAATCGCCGCACAGGGGCTTCGCCCCGTTTAACCACCCCGATGGGGCTCGTCGATTTTCGATTTACAGTCTGCCGACAGCGAGCTACAACGCCCTTTTTTGACAGTCTGTGCGGGCCTCCGGCAATTTATGCCGGAGGCCCGCGTTGTATGTGTCGGATCAATGATTCCTGAATTGTCTTTCACAATGACGGGAAAGGGGCGCTTGTCATCATGCCATCAACTGGCCGTAGCGTTCCAGCAGCTGCTCGTACTCATGCCGTTCGGTACACCAGAAGATGACGTGATAGCGCTCCACACCCAGCCGTCGGAAGGCCTCCAGCCGGTGGTTGCCGTCGTTCATTTCAAATTCGCCGTCGGGTTTTCCCTCGGGAATCCAGTAGTGGACGATCAGCGGCGGCAGATCAGCCTTGGCCTTCACGGCGTCCATCAGCTGGCCTACGTGGATTTCGAACCAGCCGGGATGGATCTTCCAGCGCATGTCCGGCTCGGGGCCCGTGTTGCGCGTCAGCAGTGACAGGGGAAAGCTCACCGGTGCATGATAGATGCGGTCCAGCATTTTCAGTCCGTCGGAAAAAGGCTTGTTGTCGCCGTCGGTCAGCAGATAGGTGTGGATCCATTTTTCCAGCTCGCCCCGGTCGGCAGCCTGCCGGGCATTGGTCAGGGTACAGGCATAATCCATGAAAAAGTCCTCCTTCTTCGTGTACACGATGCGGCGGATGCTCTCCACCGACAGGCAGAATCGGTCGGACAGTTCGCCGATGGAGGCGCCGCGGGCGAAAAGCTGGCGGATATCCCGGTTGCGTTCGGCCAGACAGCGCCGGTAGCCGGTGGTTTCGCCCCAGCCCCGCTTTTCGGCGGCGGGGATGTACACGAGCATGCCGGAGGCGTAGCTCTGGAGCTGCCGGAGCAGGTCCGGCGGGAGAATGTCGCCGCCGTTGACGTACTTCATGTGCATTCCCTCCTGTTCGTCATCAGGATATCATGGATCGGCCCGGAAGGATAGTGCAAGAATGGACTTGCCCGTTCTTGACATACTCAGCCGTTCAAACGGAAATGGGCGGCGACCTGCGCCAGCCGCTCCTCCGGGGTTGTGCTGCCGTCGGTCAGCAAACAGGTGAATCCAGCTGCTTCGCATTGGCGGCGGATCTCCAGTGCAAACAGCGCGTCCCTTTCCATCCAGTTGACGAAGGCAGCGTCCGGATCGCTGCAGTCCTGCAGCACCTGGGGTACCCAGGGCCGCTGACGATAGCGGCTGAACTGAAAATCACGGCTGGGGACGATGGCGATATACCGGTCAGCGCCGATTCCATGCGCCTGCATCAGGTCAGGCAGAAAGGCTGCGCCCTCCGCAACGATGCACGGCGCGGACAGCGCGGCCAGCTTTTCCATGACGAAGGGGAAGACCTCCCGGTAGTAAGCCAGCTCCTCCCGGCATTGCACCTGGGGCGGACGCATCCAGGTCTCCTCGGCAGTCATGCGCTGGATCTCCCGGCAGACCGGCAGCCCGGCTGCCGCGCCCCGGGCGGTGAATTCCTCCAGATAGTCGTCCGCTTTGAAATACGCCAGCCCGTACGTTTCTGCCAGCGCCCCGGCTGCGGTGCTTTTCCCGCTGCAGGGCGAGCCGCCGATGAAGTATACATTCATACTGTGCCCTCCTTCAGCCAGGCGCGGAGCTGCGCATGAGCGGCAGGCCAGTTCCGCTGGGGATTGACCAGCGTGAGGTGCCGGAGGGGCAGCGCCTCCAGGATGCGCTCCTCCCGGCGCTGACGTTCGGCCAGACAGGCAATGTACCCGTCAAAGCCCGCCGCGCCGACGGAGCGCCCGTAGCCGCCATCAACATGGTAGCCGATGACCGCTTCCAGCCAGCCGGGCCGTTCTCCGGCAGATTGCTGCACGGACCGGGCGACGTCGTCGTTGTGCAGATAGATCACAAGGGGGGCCAGGGGCCGGATGATCTCTGCGATCTGCCGGATATGGGCGGCGGACGCTTCCTCCGGCAGGTTGAAGCGCATCATGGTCTCGCACATGGGGTTCTGCAGCAGCACACAGTTGAACACATATACGGTCTCCGGATCAGCCTCACGGACGAACTGCCGCCATTTGTCCAGCATCAGGGGCGCTTCGGTTTCCCAGGGGAGGCCGTCGTAGATCTTTCGGGGCAGCAGCGCAGGCAGCTCCTCCGGGGAAACCTGGCTCAGCGGGATGATCTGACCGTCTGCCAGCGCGTGAAACTCGTAGTCGGCGGGATGATTGCCGGTGCCTTCATCCATGAAGCACACGATCTTGCCGGCCTGCTGCAGCGTTTCCGCCGCAAAGCGGGCAACGCTGCTTTTGCCGGAGCAGGGGAGACCTTCGACGATCAGCAATCGGCTCATGCGTCACCTCCGAGGGAAACGGTCTTGGTGCAGATGCGCTCCAGGAAGACGGCGTCATGCTCCACCAGCAGCAGCGTGGGCTCGGATGCCAGTAGCAGGTTCTCCAGCTGCACGCGGGAGAGCACATCGATGTAATTCAGCGGCTCGTCCCAGATATAGAGATGGGCGGGCCTGCACAGGCTGCGGGCCAGCAGCAGCTTCTTCTTCTGCCCCTGGGACATCCTTTCCAGCGGGCGGTCAAAGAGATCGCGGGTGAAATCCATGTTGCGCAATATCGCCTTGAACAACGTTTCGTCCACCTCCGCCCGGCTGATGAACTCCGCCATCGTGCCGGCGAGGTCGTCCGTTTGCTGGGGGACGTAGGAGAGAATCAGGTTCGGCGCGATGCTGATCTGCCCGGAGAGCGAGCCGCCCTGCCCGGCCAGCGCCTTGAGGATGGAGGATTTGCCGCAGCCGTTGGGGCCGGTCAGCGAGAGCCGGTCGCCCCGGCGCAGCGTGAAGTTCACATCTTCGCACACCACGCGCCCGTCGTAGGCCACGCAGCCGTTGACGACGGAGATCAGCACGTCCTTGGGATGGCGCAGCACCGTCAGCTTCAGCTCGCCCACCTTTTCCACATTGTGCAGGAGGGAGCGCTTTTCCTCGATGGCCTGCTCCTTGCGGCGGACGGCGTTCATGGACTTCTTCATCATCGAAGCCGCCTTGGCGCCCACATAGCCCCGATCCACCACAGCGGACACGCTGGGCGCAACGTGGAACTTGCCCTTTTCTGCCCTGGCGGACCATTCTGCCGTGCGGCGGGCGGATTCCTCCAGGCGATGGATGTCCCGCAGGAGCACCTCGTTGCGCCCCTGCTCGTATTCGTTCTGCTGATTGAGCCGCGCTTCCCAGGTGTCGTAGGTGCCCTGCATCACCCAGACGTCCGAGCGGTTCAGGCTCAGCACATGGTTGATGCAGCGGTTGAGGAAGGCGCGGTCATGGCTGACGAGCAGGAAGCCGCTGCCATTGTTCTTGCCGCCCTTGCGGCGCAGATACTCCGCGACGAGGGCGCGCCCGTGGGCATCGAGATGGTTGGTGGGTTCGTCGATGAGGGGATAGGCGTCCTCCCGGGTGAAGAGCGCCGCCAGCAGCGCCTTGGTTTGCTCGCCCTTCGAGAGCGTCGAGAAGGGCCGGTCCAGGACGGAGTCATCCACCTCCAGCTGGTTCATTTCGCAAAGGAGCTGCCATTCCTCCGCCTCCGGTGCGGCGCTGCGCATCACGTCCCTTGTGCAGGCGGATGTATCCGCCACGGGGAAGGGGAAGTAGACCGGGGTAAGGGGCATGTCGATCTGCCCCTGATGGGGATACTGCCTTTGCAGCAGCCGCAGCAGGGTGGTTTTGCCCTTGCCGTTCCGGCCGATCAGACCGAGCCGCCAGGAGGTGTTAAAATTGAAGGAGAGATTTTCAAAGACCGGCGTATAGGAGCCGTCGTAGGTGAAGGAAAGATTGCGGACAGATACTTGCATAAAGCGATTCGCCTCCGGAAAACAGGTCGGGGAAGGCGGCGGAATGATTTGAACGCACGAAAAAAAGGAGCAGCGTGCCCTGATACGCGCCATGAGACCTTACCGCCACAGCAAACAAACCGTCCGACAGACGGGGCTTGCTTCCCAAGTCAATGGGTGACAGTCGGTCAGTTGCGCATATCCGGGTCAGCCCTCCTTTGAATTCACATTGCGGATATCATAGCATAAATGAGGCGGGGTTGTCAACGGGGGGGCAGGGCAGGATGATAAACGGATGCGAATTGTAACAACTGCGCGCCGGGTGTTGCATTCAGGAAATGATTGCTGTAGAATGATTGGCAGAATAAGGAAGGAGGGATGAAGCATGCGCTGTTTGACTGTGTTGCTGGCTATGCTGTTTTTCCTGTCTGCTGCACTGGGGGAGACGGCACTGCCTGAAAGAACAGAAATGGATGAATATGTCGTCGCCCGCTTCAATGCGAGGAATGTGGTGGGCGGAGCGGTCATGATTGCCCGAAAAGGGGAAATCCTGTACAGCTATGCCTTTGGCCATAAAAATGCTTCCCGCACATGGCCGGTTTCTCTGGATACCTGCTTCCATGCCGCATCAGTCACCAAAATGGTCAGCGCTGTCGGCTTGCTGCAGCTACTGGAGCAGCAGGAAATTTCGCTGGATACGCCGGTGAAGGAGATCGTCGGCTTCCCAGTGGTGAATCCATCCTTTCCAGAAATACCGATCACAATTCGTCAGGTGCTCAGCCATACCTCCGGAATCGCTGAAACCCAGTATCTGAAGCCAAACTGGGAAATGCTGCCGGTGGAAAATCGGTATTTTTCCTCAACGCATGCGCCCGGCACGGCGTATGAGTATTCCAATCTCAACGGCGGACTGATTGGCGCGATGATCGAGGCGCTCTCCGGCCAAAGCGTCAACACCTATATGCAGGAGCATGTATTTGAACCGCTGGGAATCAACGCGGCCTATCATGCGGCGCTGCTGCCGGATCAGTCGGATATTTCGGCAAAGCTGAAAAAGAACGGGTTGATTTACCGCAGCGCAGCCAAGGAGCTGGAGACCTTTGCTGCATACGATGACTCCTGCGATCCCCGTGCCCATACCAACATTACCTCCGGCGCTCTGTATATCAGTCCCAAAGGCCTGCTCCGCATGGTCATGCTGCTGGAAAACGGCGGCGCGCTGGATGGGGTGCGGATTCTTCGGGAAGAAACTGTGCAGCAGATGCTGCAGGAGCAGCACCTGATCCCCGGTAGTTCCGTCCGGGCGGAAAGCCCCTATGGGCTGTGTGTGAATCGGGTGACGAATATGCCGGGCGGCCTTTGGTACGGTCATCAGGGCAGATGGCAGGGGCTGAGCTGTAACGGTTATTTCCAGCCGGATACCGGGCTGTGCGTGGTCGTGATCGCCAATGGCTACAGTGCACAGACCATTGACGGGGTTGTCAGCATTGCCCGTGTTTTTATGGAAAGGGCGCAGGCGTATCTGATGGAATGACGGTCGATTGAGGACTGCAGACGGGCGTACCTGAAGCTGGCAGTTGTACCGGAATTGCGCATGCCCTGCGGCAGTGCGATTTCGATGAATGACGATTGATCAACAAGACTTCCATCTATATTCTTTCACTTGAGACAGGGGCAGACATGCAAAGTGTCTCATCCATGATGGGGCATGCTACGGTAGCCTTTACGATGGATAAGTATGGGCATGTCTAAAACAAAATGCGAAGGGAAAATGCAGAGAAGATGCAGCGATACATTGAGGGGTTAGCCTAACTGGGCTACAATTGGGCTATAAAACAAAGAAAAAACCCTGAAACACTGTTGTTTCAAGGCTTTTCATTGGCGCAGATGGAGAGATTCGAACTCTCGCACCGGTTATCCCAGTCTACTCCCTTAGCAGGGGAGCCCCTTGAGCCACTTGGGTACATCTGCATATGCGGTTTTGACCAGCGATCACGGCTCGGGTAAAAGCTGGCGGAGAGAGAGGGATTCGAACCCCCGGTGCCTTTCGACATCACTGGTTTTCAAGACCAGCGCCTTCAACCGCTCGGCCATCTCTCCATACATAACCAGCAAAAAGCATTTTAGCATAACGCGCCTGTTTCGTCAAGCCCTAAAAAGGGGAAATCTGCATTTTTCATGTCGAAGCGTTATCTCCTGCACGATGGCGGAGATGAAAAGTGGATTAGAAATGGGCTGGATCCCTTGCCGGTGGAAATGGCCTGTGCTATGATGCAGCCGAGGTGATTTGATTGAAGTCGCAACACAGCAGAGCGCTGGCGGTTCTGGGGACGTCCTGGGCGGCAATGGGGCTGATTGCGCTGACGGCGCCGCTTCTGACCGGGATCGGCAGCCAGTGGGCTGCGCTGATCCTGGCGGCGGTGATGATGCTGGCAGCTGTTCCCGTGCATATCGCAGCCGGAAGGCATGGACGGGAGAAACCGTGGCTGTGGGGGCTGTGCGTGCTGATGAATACGGTTTCGAGCAGCCTGTCCGTGGCGGCGTTCTATCTCCATGCAGAATTCACGGTGCAAGCGTGGCCGCTGCTGCAGGGGATGCTCCCGGCAGCATGTGTCACCGCGCTGGCGGCGCTGCTGCTGATGCTGTGCCCGAAGTATAAGAAGCCGGCGCTGATCCTGGCAGGGCTGCTGGCGGCTGTGCTGGTTGTGCTGAGCCTGCTGCCGGCAGTCTGGCCGGCTCAGCCTCAGCGGAGCGCAATGCTCTTCGGCACCCTGACGGCTGTTTTTTACCTGGTTGCCTATGGCCTGACGATGGGCCGCGGCGACCGTCCGCTGCTGCGGGATCTCTCCTTCGGCAGCTTCGGTGCAGGCCTCCTCGTGGAGCTGGTGGTGCTGGTGATCCTCAGCGACGGCGATGCGCTGGAGTTTTTTGACCTGGATCTGCAGGAGCTTTTCTCCGGCAGGAAAAGAAAAATGGGTAATCAGCCGTTGCTCACTTATACCCAAACCTTGCTCCGCCCCTTGACGAGCGGGGCTTTTCCATGTATTATTGTAAGGAAGGGTCCTGTGCCCGTATACGACCCGTTCAACCAAATAGAGAGGAGCTGTCCCTGATGAAATACGTTCTCGGTATTGACCTTGGCACCTCCGGCACCAAAACGGTGCTGTTTAACCAGGATGGTGTGGCGATGGCCTCTGCCACTGTGGAGTATCCCATGTACCAGCCCCACAACGGCTGGGCTGAGCAGGACCCCAAGGACTGGTGGCATGCTGCGGTCGAGACCATCAAGACCGTGCTGCTGAAGTCCGGCGTCAACAAGGACGATGTGGTGTCCCTGGGCATTTCCGGCCAGATGCACGGCCTGGTCATGCTGGATGAAAACAACGAAGTGCTGCGTCCCTCCATCATCTGGTGCGATCAGCGTACCGCCAAGGAGTGCGACGAGATCCATGAGAAGGTCGGCAAGGAAAAGCTGATCTCCATCACCGCCAACCCCGCTCTGACCGGCTTCACCCTGTCCAAGATCCTGTGGGTCCGCAACAACGAGCCCGATGTGTACGCCAAGTGCCGCCACATCCTGCTGCCCAAGGACTATGTCCGCTTTATGCTGACCGGTGATTATGCCACCGAGGTGTCCGACGCCTCCGGCATGCAGCTGCTGGACGTGCCGAACCGCTGCTGGAGCGACGAGCTGCTGCAGATCCTGGACATCGACAAGTCCATGCTGGCCAAGGTGTATGAGTCCTGCGAGGTTACCGGCCATGTGTCCAACGAGGCGGCTGCCCTGACCGGCCTGTCTGCCGAGACCCTGGTGGTCGGCGGCGCGGGCGACAATGCGGCTGCGGCTGTGGGCACCGGCGTGGTGGAGGACGGCAAGGCCTTCGTCACCATCGGCACCTCCGGCGTGGTCTTCGCCCATACCGACAAGCTGGCCATCGATCCCAAGGGCCGTGTGCATACCTTCTGCTGCGCGGTGCCCGGCGCATGGCACGTCATGGGCGTGACCCAGGCTGCCGGCCTGTCCCTGAAGTGGTTCCGCGACAACTTCTGCGCCGCTGAAAAGGAAGCTGCGCTGCTGATGGGCGAGGATACCTACAACCTCACCAACAAGCAGGCGGCCCAGAGCCCCATCGGCGCCAACAAGCTGATCTATGCGCCCTATCTGATGGGCGAACGTACCCCCCATCTTGACCCCGACTGCCGCGGCGTGTTCTTCGGCCTGTCTGCCATGCATACCCGCCGTGATCTGCTGCGCGCGGTCATGGAGGGCGTGACCTTCTCCCAGATGGACAGCCTGAGCGTGCTGGCTGAGATGGGCGTTGCCCCCGAGACCATGCTGGCCTGCGGCGGCGGCGGCAAGAGCCCCCTGTGGCGTCAGATGCTGGCGGACGTGTTCAATGTGCCCGTTGCCACCACCGTCAACACCGAAGGCCCCGCCCTGGGCGTGGCGATCCTGGCCGGCGTGGGCGCAGGTTTGTACAAGAGCGTGCCCGAAGCCTGCCGCGCCATGATCAAGCGCAATCCCGCGCAGGACCCCATCGGGGAGAATGTGCCCAAGTACGCCAAGGTGTACGAGGTGTACAAGAAGCTCTACCAGGCCAACAAGGAGCTGTACAAGGATCTGGCGGCGCTGTAAGAACCATCAAACCGAATATGTCAGGGACGGCTTTCTCCGGAAGGCCGTCCTTTTTCTGTGCATCCGGCGGAGAAGTCAGTGAAGCCGTCGGGGAAAAGAGTGGATAATTTTGCTGAATAATGCTATAATACGTAAAATGTTGATAAAGGAGCCCTGCAATGACCAGCGTCCGCCAGCGCACGCCTGCCCATACGGCATGGCTGCTTCCGGCTGGGACGCTGTTCTTTTCGTGTGGAATATACATTGGAAGAAGTGCGCTGAGCTGGCATTGGGCTTTGGTGATGCTGGGGCTGGCCCTGGGTGCGGCGGTCGTATCCCGGGGCAGGCGACGGATGACGGCGGCGCTGGCAGCAGCGCTTGCGCTTGGCATATTGGCGGGCTGGCATGCCTGGCATCCTGTGACGCCCGCGCCTGGAAATTACACAGTCCGGGGTACGGTGACGCAGCAGCCGCTGCTGCGGGAGGACGGGCGCGTGCAGAGTATCCTGGCAGACGTCACGCTGGACGGCAAGCCTGCCGGCAGCGCATACTGGACGTTCTACCTGCCGGAAGGGGAAGTACCGCCTGCCTGGCTCAAGCCGGGCGTGCAGCTGCAGGGCGAAGGAAAGGTCTATCTTCCGTCCGGGCAGACCAATCCCTACGACTTTGACTTCCGGGAATCCCTGCTGCAAAAGGGCATCGCCACCGGCTTGTACACCGAGGATGCGCTGACGGTCAGCCCTCAGGGCTTTTCCCTCCAGGGAATGCTGGCGCAATGGCGGTATCAGCTGTCGCTCCGGCTGAGGGAGACGATGGGGGAGGAAGCCGGCGCGCTTGCCTCGGAAATGCTGCTGGGCCTGCGGGATGCGCTTCCCGAGGCGGATCGCAGCGCCTTCCGGGAGCTGGGGATGGCCCATGTGCTGTGTATCTCCGGCTATCATGTCGGCGTGCTGGCGGGCATTTTGCTCCTGCTGCTGCGTCCGCTGCCGATCCCGCGCGGCTGGCGCGTCTGCCTGGAGGCGGCAGTGCTGCTGAGCTACTGTGCCTTTACCGGCGGTAATGCGCCTGTGCTCCGGGCTGCCGGGATGCTGCTGTGGCGGGAGATCGCCAGGCTGCGGAAGCGGCAGGTGCTGCCGCTGCATATCCTCTGCCTCACGGCGCTGATGCAGCTGGCCGGCAATCCGACGCTCCTGACCAGCGCCAGCTTCCAGCTCAGCTATGGCGCGATGCTGGGCCTGACGCTGGTATATCCCTGGCTGAAGCGCCGCTGCAGCTTCTGCCGTCCCTGGCTGCAGAAAATATGGCTGTCCTTCTGCGTGGTGCTGTCGGCCCAGCTGGGGATTCTGCTGCCGCAGCTGTACTGGTTTGGTGAGCTGCCGCTGGCGGCTGTTCTGATGAATATGCTGGTGATGATGCTGGTTTCCGGCCTGATGGTGCTGTATTGGCTGACCCTGGCGGCGCTGCCGGTGCCGGGGCTGGCGACGCTGCTGGGGACGGTCAGCGCAGGCGCGACCAAGCTGCTGCTGACGGCGATTCGCTATCTGGCCTCGCTGGAGCTGGAGACGTTCTGGACCAGGCAGGCGGACGTCCTCACCCTGGTCGGTTGGGCGCTGCTCCTGTGCGGCTTGTCCTTCCTGCTGCCGCAACGGCTCGAACGGTTCCGCCGGCCGCTTCAGGTGACCGGTCTGCTGCTGATTCTCCTGATCCTGCTGCCGCTGCCCCGGCAGGACGCCTTCTACATCCAGTTTGACACAGGAGATGCGGATGCTGCAGTGCTGCAGGACGGCCGGATGACGGTGGTAATTGACACGGGGGAGAACGGTAACGAGGTTGCGGGCTGGCTGCAGGCGCGCCGGGAAAAGGCAGAGGTGCTGGTACTGACGCATCTGCACGCGGATCATGCCGGCGGCCTCCGGGCGATGCTGGACGCCGGTATCCCGGTGGGGATCTGTTATCTGCCGGACAGGGCGCAGGTGCCGGTCATTGACGAGGAGGTGCTGCCGCTGCTGGAGGAACTGGCAGCGACCGGCACGGAGCTGCGGGTTCTTCACCGGGGCGATGTGCTTGAACTGGAAGGCATCCGGCTCACGGCAGTCTGGCCGGAGGCGGGACGCTCCAGCGCCGGACACGATGCAAACGATGTATGCCTGGTGCTGTATGCCGAGGTCGGCGGTGTGACCATGCTGCTCACCGGGGATCTGAGCGGACGCTATGAGCGGTATGCTGCAATGCCCGCGGATGTGCTGAAGGTTGCCCATCACGGCAGCAGCAGTGCGACTTCGCCGGCGTTTCTTACTGCGGTTTCCCCGCAGGCACTGCTGCAAAGCAACCGGGATGAGGAGCGGGAACACCGCATGGCGGAGCTGGCGGGGGAGATTCCGCTGTATTCCACCGCCTGCTGCGGCGCAGTCACGCTGACCTTTCCGGGCGACGGAACGTTCACCGTGGAGGGCTTCCTGCCTTTCACGGAGTAGGGCGGAATTCGGAAGGTAAAGCCTCTTGGTTTTGACAGATACAGCGCACCTGTAGGCCACCTTGACGCGGGGAGCAGGTGCGCTTTTTGCATTCGGCAAATTGCGATTTAGCGGGGCAATCGAGCCTGCTGCTGACGGCCTCATCCGTCACGGCTTACGCCGTGCCACCTTCCCCCGATGGGAAGGTTTTTCAGTCACTGTTTCCTGGTTTCTCTTTGTGGAGAAACTGTCATGTCAGCAATTGATGGGAGAGAATATCAGATGGTCAGTTTTCGACAAATTGGGATTTAGCGGGGCGATGTCTGGCACTATGCAGCATGACCTGTATGCAACTTACGCGTTCTCCCTCAGTCTTCGCTCGCGGATGTTCCATCCGCTCGCGAATCCAGCTGTCCGAGTCGCAATCACAGATTGCTCCCCGCTTTGGCTAAAAACATGCCACTGGCATGTTTTCTTAACGCGTCGCGCCTCCC
>JAFQIB010000099.1 GCA_017397765.1 Clostridia bacterium
CGGCCATGTGACCTATTTCTGGAACGGCAACCGCTCCGAAAAGTTCTCCGAGGAGCTGGAGACCTGGGAGGAAGTGCCCTCCGACGTGCGCTCCTTCGACGAGTGCCCCTGGATGAAGGCCACCGAGGTCACCGACCTGGTCATCGCTGCCCTGCAGAGCGGCAAGTACGGCTTCATCCGCTGCAACTTCCCCAACGGCGACATGGTTGGCCACACCGGCAACTGCCTGGCCACCGAGATTGCTGTGGAGACCGTTGACCTGTGCCTTGCCCGCATCAAGAAGGTCGTTGACGAGGTGGGCGCCATCCTGTGCGTGACCGCTGACCACGGCAATGCCGACCAGATGCTGGAGAAGAACAAGAAGGGCGGCGTGGCGCCCCGTACGGCCCACAGCCTGAACCCCGTTCCCTTCATTGTCTACGATCCCGCCGAGCGTCACGAGCTGAAGGAGGGCAATACCTTCGGTCTGGCCAACGTCGCTCCCACCATCGTGGATCTGATGGGCATCGAGCCCTTCCCCAGCTGGGAAGAATCCATGCTGAAGAAGTAATCGCATCTCCGGGTCGGAGTGTGCCTTGCGGCCGCTCCGGCCCTTGCTTGTAGCGAAACCCAAAGGCTCTCCCCCCGGGAGAGCCTTTGGATAGAAAGGACACATGAACATGTCCACCCGCAAAAACACCGTCTACAACATGGCCTACCGCCTGTTTTCGATCCTCCTGCCGCTGGTGACAGCCCCCTGGCTGTCCCGCGCAGTGGGCACGGAGGGCGTGGGCCTCTACGGCTATGCCTGGGCCATCAGCTACACCTTCTGCCTGGTGGGCCTGCTGGGTCTGGAGAACTACGGCCCCCGAGCCATCGCCCGGAGCAAGGATGACCCGTCGCAGCTCAACCGCACCTTTTCTGGTATCTGGCGGATGCAGCTCCTGGTGGCAGGACTCACGCTGCTGGTCTGGTGCGGCTATGTGGCCTTCATCGCCGGAGCGGAAAAGCAGATCTCCTTCCACCTGACGCTCATGAGCGTCTCCTGCCTGGTGAATGTGGACTGGTGTCTGATGGGGCTTGACCAGTTCAAGCCCATCGCGCTGCGCAACACGGCGGTCAAGCTGATCGCGGCGGCGGCGGTGTTCATCTTTGTCCGACAGCCGGAGGATCTGTGGATCTATGCCTTCGTGTGGTCGCTGTCCACCTTCATCGGCTGCGTGAGCTGCTTCCTGACCCTCCGGGGGCAGGTGCGATTCGTGCCGGTATCCTGGCGGGAAGCGCTGCGCCATCTGCGGCCCTGTGCCCTCCTCTCCATCTCCGTCATCGCAGTCAGCGTCTACCGGCAGATGGACAAGGTGATGATCGGCGCGCTCTCCGATATGCACCAGACAGGCCTGTATGAGAACGCGGAGAAGATCATTTTGTGCCTGGCGGGCTTTATTTCCGCCGTCGGCACGGTGATGCTGCCCAAGATCAGCCATATGACGGCCCAGGGCCGCATGGACGAGGTGAAGCGGCACATCGACGCCTCGATGGATCTGGTGATGTGCATGGTCTGCGCGCTGGGCTTCGGGCTGGCGAGCATCGCGCCGGAGTTTGCGCCTCTGTTCTACGGCGAAGCCTTCACCGGCTCAGGCTGGCTGATGATCCCGCTGGCGGCAACGCTGCTGACCATCGGCTTTGCCAACGTGATCCGTACCCAATGGGTGCTGCCCCAGCAGCGGGATAACATCTTTATCAAATCGGTACTGACCGGCGCGGCGGTGAATGTGGTGTTCAATGCGCTGCTGATCCCCCGCTTCGGTGCGATGGGCGCAGCGGCGGCCACGGTGGCGGCGGAGCTGAGCGTGCCGGTTGTGCAGTTCATCCTCCTGCGCAAAGAGCTGCCCTACGGCCGCTATATCCGATATACGCTGACCTATTCCGTAATCGGCCTGGCAATGGTGCTTGCTGTCCGGCTGGCGGCACTGCTGCCGCTGGGCAGCTGGCTGGGGCTGGCGGTGCAGGTCGCGGCGGGCGGTCTGGTTTATACCATCCTCTGCCTTGGCTGGTGGAAGCTGAGCGGCAACCGGCATATCCTCGCCGTCCTTGGCAAAGCGACAAAAGACGGCAAATAATCCAGCGCAAACCCGTACATGCTACTTTCAGCAAACAATGCTGGGAGGTATGCATGATGAAACGATTGACCCTGCTGGCTGCGCTCCTTTGCGCAGCGCTGACCCTGGGCGGCTGTCAGAGCCAGAGCAACCTGGAATACTACGAGCGCGCACAGCTCTACCTGGGCTCAGGAAACTATGACTACGCAGCCGAGCTGTTCTCGCAGCTGGGCGAGTATGAGGACTCCGCAGATTATGCGCTGTACAGCCGCGCGCTGAAGGCCCTGGCAGAGGAGGACTACGAGCTGGCCCGGGCGGATCTCGCAGCGGTGAACCCCTTCAAGAGCAGCGGCCGCTACCTGATGTATCTGGACGCCATTGCCGCCGAGGCGGAGGGCGAGCTGGAGCAGGCGCTCTCCCTGTATGAAAAGCTGGGCACCTTCTGCGATGCAAACCTTGCCGTGGAGCGTCTGGAGACGGCCATTCCCGAGGCGGCCATCCAGGAAGGCCGCGCGCTGATGAACAAGGGCGAATACGAAGCGGCCCGGGAAATCTTCCTGTCCCTGGACGGCTTTGGCGCCAGCAAGGCGCTGGCCGACAACTGCACCGCCGCCATGAACCGGGCAGCCTACGAAGCGGCGGAAAAGCTGCAGGACGCCGGCGACCTGAATGGCGCGATGTCTGCCTTCGTCGCCATGGGCGATGCGTTGGATGCCAAAAAGCGCGCGGCAGAATGCCTTGCCGCCATCCACGCGGAGCTGGAAAAGCAGTATGCCGCCGTCACCCTGGCGAATGCGCCCGCACTGATGGAGGCCTATGCCGCCCTGGACGGGGATGAGACCGCAGCAGCCCGCACGGCAGAGCTGACCGCCCGCTTCGGCAGGAATCTGGCGCTGATTACCATGGAGCACCCGGTGCTGGTACTGGGCAGCTATCCGGCAGCGGAGAACGGCCAGGAAGCAGCAATCCGCTGGCAGATTGTGAAAGCTGAGGACGCCAAGCTGACGCTGCTGTCCGAGCAGGTGCTGGACGCCAGCGAAACGGCGCAGACCGTGCCGGTGGTATTCACGGAGCAGGAAGCGGCTGCGGCGGGAGAAGTGATGCTGCCTGCGGTGGCGGAGCTGGCTGCGCTGTCCGGTCTTTCCTGCGGCGCGACGCCCTATGCCCTGGCACAGGGGGCTGCCGTTGAGGACGGTCAGGCAGTCTACTGGCTGCGGGACAGCCTGGAAAACGGGCTGCACCCGGTCATCAGCAGCGACGGCGCCCTCACGCTGCCCGCAGCGGGCATGACCCCCGGCATCCGGCTGATGATGACCCTTGACCTGGAAAAGATCACCTTCACAAGCGGCTCCGGCACGACGGAGGACCCCTTCCGCGCGGAGTAACCGATCAACACAGAGGAGGAATATCCATGCAGTACACCCGTATCGAGCTGCCCAACGGCGGCATACAGGCTTATCTTCCGGCCATGGCGCTGGAGAACGCGCCCCTGCGCAAGGCCATTGTCATCTGCCCCGGCGGCGGCTATGCCTACCGCTCCAACCGGGAAGCGGAGCCCATCGCACTGGTATTCGCCAGCATGGGCTTCTGCTGCTTCCTGTCGGAATATCGCGTAGCCCCCGCGGTGCATCCTGCGCCGGTGCTGGACGTGGCGTCTGCCGTTGCCTGGGTTCGTGCCCATGCAGCGGAATATCACATCGACCCCAATGCCATTGCGGTCATGGGCTTCTCCGCTGGCGGACACGCAGCGGGCAGCCTGGGCGTATACTGGCATGATGCAGCCCTGATGGGCCAGCTCGGCCTGACCCCGGAGGACGCCAGGCCCAACGCCATGGTGCTGTGCTACCCGGTGATCACCGGCGGCGAATATGCCCACCGCGGCAGCTTTGTCAACCTGACCGGCAGCGAGGATCTGGCGCTCCATACGCAATACTCCCTGGAGACGAAGGTGACGGCCCAGACGCCGCCGACCTTCCTCTGGCACACCTTTGAGGACGGCGCGGTACCGGTGGAAAACACGCTGATGATGGCCTCTGCCCTGCGCCGGGCGGGCGTGCTGACCGAGGTGCACATCTTCCCCCGGGGCGGACACGGCCTGGCGCTGTGCAATCCGCTGACCAGCACCGGTCCGGAGCAGAATCTGCCGGAATGCGCCCAGTGGACGCAGATGGCGGCCCGGTTCCTGAATACGGTGCTGTAAATACCAGCCGCCGCATGGTTGTCCCCTCGGGGCGAAGCAGCTTCTTTGACCAACCGAAACGGCCTGCAATGGACTGCAGGCCGTTTAGACCATCAACAAACCTCCGGGAGGTGTCGGAGGGCCCGCAGGCCCTCTGACTGTCATCGTATCCGGGGGCTTTGCCGCCGGGGCGGGGCGTTTTCCCCCTCGGCCATCACACAGCCAATGCTGTGTGATGGCTACGCTCGGTCAACGGAACCGTTGACCG
>JAFQIB010000100.1 GCA_017397765.1 Clostridia bacterium
GGCGTTTGCGCATCATGTGTCCCCTGTGGGGACTTCGCCGAAGGCGAAAATGATGGGTAAACGTTAAATGGCAATCAATGGTGGGAAGTTTGCCACCCCCTCTGGCCCTCTTTGCTTCTTTCTCGGGACCGAGAAAGAAGATCTCTCACAAGTGACCTGCCACAAAGATACAAACATCTATCGATCGCACATCTCAACAAATTCCAGTTTGTCGCTTTCTTCTCCTCCACTGTTGCATCCCCTAAACAGCCCCCTGCCTGCTTGCTGTTCGCCGAACACAGCCAGCCTCCCCCCTGCGTGAAGGCGCGGCATTTGCAGCATTGCGAAAGCTCGCCGGCCGTGATATAATGCAAGCAGCACAGAAAGGAGGTTTCCCCATGCCGACCCTTGTCCTTGCCGATCTCCACGGGAACCTCCCCGCCCTGGAGGCCGTGCTGGCCCATCCGGCAGCCCGGCGCTGCACGGAGATCATCTCCCTGGGCGATCATGTAAGCTTTGGGCCCCAGAGCCGCGCCGTGCACGACCGGCTGACTGCACTTGGCGCCATCCTGCTGCTGGGTAATCATGAGGAACGCCTCACCCGCCCCGGCGATCAGGAATTTGACGGCTACAACTGGACGCTCACCCGCTGGACCGCTGCGCAGATGCAGGGGATCGACCTGCATTTGCCCGTTGATCTGCGCAGAGGCAGCGTCCTCTTCACCCATGGCACGCCCGGCGATCCCTATCATCTGATCTACCCGGAGCAGCTCCCCGATCAGCTGGACAAGCTGCCCGACGGCGTGACGCTGCTGCTCTCCGGCCACAATCACCACCGCTGGGACGTGTCGCATAACGGCCGGCGCGCGGTCAATCCCGGCAGCGCAGGACTGGCTGAGGATGGGCAGGGTTCCATCGCGCCCTTTCTGGTGCTGGACGGAACCGAGGTCACCCGATATACCGCCGCCTATGACGTGCGGGAAACACTTCACGCCTTCCTGGCTACCGGTGCTGCCCGCATCGCGCCGGAAATGTGCCGCATGGTCGCCCATGTGATGCAGACGGCGGAATACCAGGGCGTACTGAAGCTCGTCCGCCATGTAAACGCCGTCGCCGCCAAAATGGGGCTGACCCTCGGCGACGAAGCTGCCTGGAAGCAGGCTGATCGCACCTATCCCTGGCAGGAGCCCGTCTCCTCCGAAGAATACTGGCTGAAAATGGAGCAAACCCTATGACAACAACCACCATTGCCACCATTGCCACCATTGCCGCCATCGCCACCGCCCCCGGACAGGGCGGCGTCGCCATCGTCCGCCTGAGCGGCCCGGAGGCAGCGCGCATCCTCACGGAAGTTTTCCGCCCGGCAAAGCAGGGCGCGCTGACCAGCCACATGCTCACCTATGGCCATGCGGTTGACGGCAGCAGGATCATCGACGAATGCATGGCCGTCCTCATGCGTGCGCCCCGGAGCTATACCCGTGAGGACGTAGCGGAGCTCCAGCTCCACGGCGGCGGCTACATCGCCCAGCAGGTGCTGCAGCTCTGCCTTGCCCATGGGGCAGCGTTGGCTGCGCCCGGCGAGTTCACCCGCCGTGCCTTTCTGAACGGACGCATCGACCTGAGCCAGGCGGAGGCCGTCATGAGCCTGATTGCCGCCCAGGGCGCGCAGTCCCACCGTGCAGCCATGCGCCAGCTTCAGGGCGGCGCGTCGAGCTTCATCCGCAAGGCCGCGGACGAGCTGTACGAGCTTCAGGCGGGCGTGGCAGCCTGCATTGACTATCCCGAGGAGATCGACGAAGCCGAGGCTGCTTCCGATCTGATCCCCCGCGCCGAAGCCCTCGCCGCCCGCATCGATTCCGCCTGCGACGAGCGGGCCGCCCGCATATTGCAAAGCGGCCTGCGCGTGGCCCTCTGCGGCCAGCCGAACGTGGGCAAGTCCAGCCTGCTGAATGCGCTGCTGGGGGAAGAGCGCGCCATCGTCACCCCCATCCCCGGCACCACCCGCGACATGGTGCAGGGCGACCTCACCCTGGGCGGCAGCATCATCCATCTGACAGACACCGCCGGGCTGCACGCCACCGACGACCCGGTGGAGCAGCTGGGCGTGGCCCGTGCCCGCCGCGCGATGGAGGAGGCGGACCTCGTGCTGGCCGTCTTTGACCAGAGCCGTCCGCTGGATGCGGATGACCGCGCCCTCCTCCATGACCTGCAGGGCCGCAATGCAGCCATTGTGCTGAACAAAGCGGATCTGTCTCCCGTGCTGACCGCAGCCGACCTGCCCGCGCTGCCGGCTGCGCCCGTCCTCACCGTCTCCGCCGCCGACGAAGCGTCGCTTGCGCCGCTGAAGGCTTATCTCGCAGAGCAGGCCGCCGTCAGCGACACCCTGGCCCTCACCCAGCCCCGCCATGTGGAGGCAGCCCGCCGCGCGGCGCGTCATCTGCGCCAGGCTGCGGACACGGCCCGTACCCTCTCGGTGGACATGGCCTCCATCGACCTGCAAGCCGCCCAGCTGGCTCTCGCCGAAATCACCGGCGATGAGGTCGAGGAGCGGCTGCTGGACCGGGTATTCGGGATGTTCTGCGTGGGAAAATGATTTTTCCCAGCATCAGGAAAGCTTTTGACCGCCTCATGCGTTATGTATGCAGATACACGCATGAAAGGCGGTCTTTTTATGAGGAAGCTGGCTTCTCTGTTGTTACTCCTGCTGCTCCCCTGCCTCGCCCTGGCGGAGGAAGCCGACACTGCCCTTTGGGATTACACCCTCACCGATGAGGGCGCGGTCATCACGGAATACTATCGTACCGAAATCAGCCCGGAGATGCTCGTCATTCCTGCCGAGCTGGATGGGCACCCGGTGGTCGGCATCGCCGAGGGCGCCTTCACCGTCCTGATGAGCGAAATCTCCTTTGCAGGCGACCTCCCCCACCTCACCAACGAGGATGGCTTCCTCATCGACACCCGCACGGATACACTGCTCTACACCGCGCCGTCCAGCCGGGGAAAGGCGCTTCCTGCCGTCCGCCGCCTGGGCGCGTGGTCGCTCTGCAACTGGCTGGAGTGGGACATGGATGTGGTCATCCCCGAGGGCGTGGAGGAGATCGGCAAATCGGCGTTCTATGACGTCGGGCTGGCCTCCCTGACGCTGCCGGAAAGTCTGCGCATTATTGAGACCAATGCCTTCCATACCTTTGGCATAGAGAGCAATGAGATCATCCTGCCCGCCGGGGTGAAAGAGGTACAATTCGGAGCATTCGGTATTTTCTACATAGACGCCGACCCCACCGGCCAAACCTACTGGCACCTGACCGTCACCCCGACCGACAAATGGCGTACCCGGTTCGAGACCTACTTTGAGTACGCCGCCCGCACCGGCGACGACTGGGACATGGCAGACTACACCCTCGAGCTCTACGAATACGAGGAGACCGCAGAGGGGCTGGTCATCACCAATGTCCGCTGGCATGCCTACGGCGATGCGCTGCCGGACGTGATCGAGCTGCCCGCCGAAATCTGGGGCGAGCCGGTGGTGGGCATCGCGGACAACGCCCTCAACACCTCCGAATCCCTGTCTCGGGATCAGCGCTTCACCCTTGTCATTCCGGAGGGCATAAAATGGCTGTCCGACGATGCGTTCTGGTGCTGTCACCATGCGGACACGATTTCCTTCCCCGCCAGCCTGACGGAGATCCCCGAGGGCTGCTTCGACCATGTGCATGCAGAGATCCAGGTAGCGGCGGCGAATCCCCGCTATGAGATGCGGGACGGCTTCCTCATCGATCAAGCCACAGACACCCTCGTTTTCACCACACCCGCCTGTCAGGGCAAGCCCATCCCTGCCGTCCGCCGCCTGGGCGGCGGCAGCATGGAGAACTACGCCGTCGAATGGGGCGAGGATCTGGTTATCCCCGAAGGGGTGGAGGAGATCGGTGCTTACGCCTTCTTCGACTGGGAATACGGTCACGTCACCCTGCCGGAAAGCCTGCGGCTGATCGAATCGATGGCCTTCGATGTGGGCATCACCGAGCCGGTGGTCATCCCTGCCGGGGTGGAAACAGTGCAGTGCTGCGCATTTTCCGGCTGCGGCAGCGTCATCGAGGTCACCGCAGTCAGTGAAAGCACCCGCTTCGAGACCGAGGCGGAGCACGACGCCCGCTATGGCGAAGTATTCTGGCTGCACGACTGGGAATAACAGCCGCTCGACTCCCCGCCGGGGGAGTCTTTTTCGTTGACACCCACGCACCGTTATGCTATCATACAGACAAACTCCAGCCCTCAAAGGAGCGTTGCAAATGAAAGAGAAAATCAACCTGGCCGCCGCCAGCTGGCGCATGCACGAATGCGATACGGACAGCTGGCATGAAGCCCATGTGCCCGGCAGCGTTTATGCTGACCTGATGGCCGACGGCACCATGCCCGATCCCTTTTACCGGGACAATGAATTCGCCTTCTTTGAGCTGATGAAGTCGGACTGGGAGTACGTCTGCACCTTCCCTATGACGGCAGACGCGCTGACCCGCAGCCATATTGCGCTGGTCTGCGAAGGCCTTGACACCCTGGCGGACGTGTCCCTCAACGGTGAGATCATCGGCGAGGCGGACAACATGCACATCACCTGGGAATGGGACGTGAAGGACCTCCTGCGTGAAGGAGAGAACGAGCTGCGCATCCGCTTCCGCAGCCCGATCAATTACTGCGCAGAAGCCGCCGAGCGTGCCCCCGGCTGGGAATCCTCCGACGCGACGCCCGGCTTCCGCCACCTGCGCAAGGCCCACTGCATGTTCGGCTGGGACTGGGGCCCCCGTCTGCCCGACGCAGGCGTATGGCGGCCCATTTATCTCAGCTGCTGGGATGAGGCGGATATCCGCCACACAGCAATCCATCAGGCGCATCATGAGGACGGCTCCGTGTCCGTCTGCGTCTGGCCCCTGATCGTCGCCGATGAGGAAACCGCCCAGCCCGAATGGCAGATGATCCTCACCTGCCCCGACGGCTCCGTGCAGACCTCCCCCCTGTACCCTTGGGACGGCGAGGATCGGGCGCTTCGGATTGAGCAGCCCCAGCTCTGGTGGCCCCGCGGCTACGGCGAGCAGCCGCTTTATACCCTGGAGATCCGCTGCATCGTGAATGGTGTGGTGGTCGACACCTGCACCCGCCGCATCGGCCTGCGCACCCTGAGCATCAGCCGGGAAAAGGATCAGTGGGGCGAGGAATTCTGCCACATCGTCAACGGCGTGAAGATCTTCGCCATGGGCGCGGATTACATCCCTGAGGACAATATCCTCGCCCGCGTCACCCCGGCGCGCACCCGCCGTCTGCTGGAGGACGCGGCCCTGGCCAACATGAACACCGTGCGCATCTGGGGCGGCGGCTACTATCCGGACGATTTCTTCTATGACATCTGCGACGAGCTGGGATTGCTGGTCTGGCAGGATCTGATGTATGCCTGCGCCTTCTACGACCTGACGGAGGACTTTGAGGAATCCATCCGCATCGAAGCCGAGCAGAACGTCCTGCGGCTGCATCATCACCCCTCGCTGGCGCTCATCTGCGGCAACAATGAGATGGAGATGTTCATGGGCTATGCCAACGACAGCCTCGTCCGGGGCGGCGACGGCTTTGCGCCCAAGAACCGCCGTCACGTCACCGACTATGTGAAGATGTTTGAATTCCTGCTGCCCCGCGTCGTGAAGGCTGCTGCGCCGGACACCTTCTGGTGGCCCGCCAGCCCCTCCTCCGGCGGCGACTTTGACAATCCCAATGACTTCAACCGCGGCGATGTGCATTACTGGGACGTCTGGCACGGCGAGAAACCCTTCACCGAATACCGCAAATTTTTCTTCCGCTATGCCTCGGAGTTCGGCTTCCAGTCCTTCCCCTGCCTGAAAACCGTCGAAAGCTTCACCGAGCCCGGCGACCGCAACATCTTCTCCCGCATCATGGAGCGCCACCAGCGCAACGGCGCTGCCAACGGCAAGATCCTGGCCTACCTGGCCCAGACCTACAAATATCCCAACTCCTTTGACGATCTGCTCTACGCCTCCCAGCTCCTGCAGGCGGAGGCCATCCGCTACGGCGTTGAGCACTGGCGGCGCAACCGGGGCCGCTGCATGGGCGCGATCATCTGGCAGCTCAACGACTGCTGGCCCGTGGCAAGCTGGTCCTCCATTGATTACTTTGGCCGCTGGAAGGCGCTGCACTATGCGGCAAAGCGCTTCTTCGCCCCGGTCCTGATCTCCGCCGAGGAGGAGGGCGAGCTGAGCCAGAACCCGAAGATCAATGAATACCGCACCGCGCCCATCGAGCGCTCCGTCCGGCTGAACGTCGTCAACGAGACCCTGCAGCCGGTGACCGGCACGGTGCGCTGGGCGCTGCGCACCGCTGACGCCGCCATCGTCCGCGAGGGCAGCCAGGCCATAACCGTCCCGCCCCTCTCCGCCCTGTGGCTGAACAAGCTGGCCTTTGATGACGCCAGCCTCACCGGGCACTATGTGAGCTTCAGCTTCACAACGGAAGCCGGGATCATCAGCGAGGGCACCGCAATCTTCTGCGCGCCTAAGCACTTTGACTTTGCCGATCCGCGTTTGATCGCGTCTGCCGACGGGGCTGAAATCACCGTCAAGGCCGCCGCCTTTGCCCGTCAGGTCTGGATCGAATCCGAGGACCCCGACCTGCTGCTCTCCGACAACGCCTTTGACATGAACGCCGGAGAAAAGCGCGTGCAGATCCTGCGGGGACAGGCAAAGAACCTGCGCCTCCGCAGCGTATACGATCTGGGGCAATAAAACAAAGGACTGCAGCCCACAAATCGGGTTGCAGTCCTTTGCAATATGCATTTCATGCTTCCGTCGCAGCGTTTTCCGCCTGTTCGCAGGCAAACCAGAAGGTCGTCCCTTTGCCCACCGCGCTCTCCACGCCATAAGCCGCGCCGTGCTTCTCCAGGATGCTCTGCACGATGGAGAGGCCCAGGCCGCTGCCAATGACAGCCCGACGGTGGCTCTCCTTCGAGCGGTAGTAGCGGTTCCAGATCAGGGGCAGCTCCTCCGCCGGGATGCCCTTGCCCGTGTCGCTGACAGCGATCCTGACCTGGCCGTTCTGCACGCTTTGGGTGACATAGACCGTTTTGTCCTCGCCCGTATAGGTCAGGGCGTTCCCCAGCAGATTGTACACCACCTGGCCGATCCGCTTCTCATCGGCCAACACCATGACATGCTGCGCCGGTTCAAAGCGGAGGCTGTAGCCGTCTTTTTCCGTCATCCTTGCCACGCGCTGGACAATCGTCTCCACGGCATCCGTCAGATCAAAGGGCGCAAGCTCCATCGGCGTGCTGCCGGTCTGCAGGCGGGAGAAATCGAGCAGCTCCGTCACCAGGCTGGTCAGGCGGCTGCTTTCGTCAATGATGATCTGCATGTTCTCCGGGCTGGCCTCGCCGGGGATATCCCGCATGGCCTCCGCATAGCCGCCGATCATGGTCAGCGGTGTGCGCAGGTCATGACTGATGTTGGCAATCAGCTCATGCTGAAGCCGTTCCACCTGGCTCAGCTCATGGGCTGCGTGCACAAGCGTCTCATTCAGCTCCGCCATCTCCCGGTATTCATGCCCATGGGCCGGGGGCGCATACTGCCCCTGTGCAAGCGTCCGGGCAGCCTCGTTGGTTTCAATGATGGGCCTGGCCACCCGGCGGGACAGCCCCCAGGCCAGCATCGCAGCGCCTGCCGCCGCTGCCAGCGCAATCACGATCAGCTGCATTCTGAGCGTTTCCAGGGTTGCATCCAGGGGCGTGATGATGGTGTTGAGCAGCAGATAGCCGCCCCGGCCGTCCGAGAGCGTCACGCGCCGGACGCAGAGCAGCGCCTGCTGCTCCCCGATTTCCTGTGGAATCCTGCCCCGGAAGTGCCGGGGATTAACCGGCCCCTCCTGCGGCCCGGCCACGTCAAACAGCTCCATCAGCGCGCTGCCGTCCTCCGGCGCCTGTGCGCACCAGAAGGATCGGCTCGTCCTGGACATCCGGTGGATCAGGCAGTAGCGGATGTCCTCGCTGGCGGCCACCAGCTTCTCCTGCTCATCCAGGAGCATAATGCAGATATCGCTGCGGTTGGCCAGATGGCTGATAAGCGTTTTCAGCTCGGCATTGTCCGCATTCTCCGCCACGATATCCGCCGCCTGACGGAGCTGCATCGTCTTGTTCCAACGGTAGAAATCATCCAGCAGCACCATCTGGAACAGCCACAGCAGCCCGATCAGCGCAGCAGCAGCAGCCATCAGGTACAGCATGACCTGATGGCGGATACCGCGCTGCTGATGCTGTTGTCTCAATATCCCGCTCATGGCTGCACCGTTCCGTCTTATTCCTTCTCAAACCGGTAGCCCAGGCCCCGCAGGGTGGTGATCCGGTTTGCATAGTCTCCCAGACTCTTGCGCAGGAGCTTGATATGGGTATCCAGCGTCCTGTCATCCCCGTAGAAATCATAGCCCCACACCTCGGAGATCAGCCGCTCCCGGGGCAGAGCAATGCCGCGGTTGCGCACCATGTAAAACAGCAGCTCATACTCCTTGGGCGACAGGGACAGGCACTCGCTGCCAATGCTGACCCGGCGGGCCGTAAAATCCACCGTCAGCTCCCCGATCTGAACGATCTCCGGGCCCTCCGGCAGTCCGCCGTTGACCCGCTTGAGGATGGCGGCAATGCGCATCATCAGCTCCCGGGGCGAGAAGGGCTTGACCACATAGTCGTCCACACCCAGCTCAAATCCCCGCAGGCGGTCGTACTCCTCCCCGCGGGCGGACAGCATGATGACCGGCACATCGGAGGTCTTGCGGATCTCCCGCACCGCGCTGAAGCCGTCCATTTCCGGCATCATCACGTCCATCACGATCAGGTCAAACCTGCCCGTGCGGCTCATTTCCACCGCTTCCAGGCCGTTGGCTGCTTCGGTAACCTGATAGCCCTCAAAAATGGCGTATTTCCGGAGCAGCCCCCGGATATTGACTTCATCATCCACAATGAGGATATGCATAGCGTTCCTCCTCCGGTTCTCCCGTTTCAGTATACGGCAGTTTCCGCCGCATTTCAAGCACTATCTGGCATTCAGCTGCACCCAGAGCTCTCCGCCGTCCCTGCGCAGCTGGAGCGGCAGCGGCCGGTGCGCATCAATCAGCGTTTCCAGCCGGGCTGTCTGAGTCAGCGGCTCTCCTGTCGTTCGCAGCAGGGTATCGCCGGGCTTGATGCCTGCATGGTCTGCCGGACTGTCCTGGATGACGGCCAGCACATAGAGACCGTGCGTCTCCTCCAGCAGCACCAGGCCTGCCCCGGAGACGCCAGGGGGCGCATCCTTCTGCTCCGTGCCGTCCCTGCATACGGCAATGGCCAGCAGCAGCGCCAGCACCACCAATATCGCCGTTCCAACGACCTTTTTCACCCCGCACCCCCCCTTTCTGACAGCAGTATAGCCGTTCCGGGTGAACGTCAGGTGAAATCGTATTGATTCCCGGCTGAATTTGCGGTATACTGGCATCATTCTCATGCTGGAGGAATCGTCATGACCATCTCCCGCCGCCGCGCCATCGCAGGCTGCACCAATACCGGGCTGCTCAAGCTGATCGCGCTGGTTTTCATGTTTATCGATCACGCGGGCAAGATGTGCTTCCCCGCCATCCCAGAGATGCGCATCCTGGGCCGCATCGCCTTCCCGGTCTACTGCTGGTGCCTGGTGGTCGGCGCGGCGCACACCCGCTCCTTTCCCCGGTATCTGGGCCGCATCCTGCTCATCGGGCTGATCTCCCAGCCGCTGTACATGGTGGCGCTCCATCATCCGCTGACGGACTACAATATTTTTCTCACCCTGTTCGTGGCGCTGCTGGGGCTGTGGGGCCTGCGGGAAAGGAAGCTGCTCAGCCACCTCTGGGCGCCTGTGCTGGCGCTGACGCTGGCCCAGCTGCTGGACGTGGATTACGGCTGGAAGGGCGTGCTGCTGGTCTTCCTTTTGTGGGCCGTGCGGGATTCGCGCAGCGGTATCGCCGCGGTGATGATCGCCTTCTGCCTGTTCTGGGGCGGCGCCTCCTCCACGGTGCAGAAGTTCTTCGGGCTCTCCCTCACCGGACTGACCCGCAGCCAGTTCGGCAGCCTGATCAGCCCCTTCCTGAAGCTGCAGAGCCTGGCGCTGCTCGCCCTGCCGCTGCTGCTCATCCCCTTCCCCGGCCGCATCCGGCTGCCCAAATGGACGGGCTATGCGCTCTATCCGGCGCATCTGGCCCTCCTGATCCTGATCGAGCATCTCATGGGCAGACCCATCCACTGGGAGCATCTGACCAATGCCTGGCAGCAGCTCATCACCCTGTTCTGAACCGGAGGACAACATGCAGCTTGAACCCCGTATGCGGCTGGCCATCAACACCATGGCCGTCAGCATTCATCGTATTCTGGCGGATGCACAGCCCAGCATCTACCTGTACGGCTCCGTCACGGCGGAGGACTACCGCCAGGGCTGGAGCGATATCGACCTGCTGGTGCTCACCCGGGAGGCGATCACGCAGGCTCAGGCCGACGCGCTGGTGGCGCTGCGCCAGCTGCTGGCCGCCCGCGACCCGGACACGCCCTACTACCGCCTGTTTGAGGGCGGCATGCTCGATCTGGGCAGCTTCCTCACGGGCGAGGAGACCCGTGTGGTCTACTGGGGCACTACCGGCCAGCGCATCAAGACCACCCATGACTTTTCCGCCTTTGACCGGGCGTCGCTCCTGCAAAACGGGCAGCTGCTCCTGGGCCGGGATGTCCGCCGCCATCTGGACATGCCGGATTACACGGAGATCACCGCCGCCGCAGCCGCCCATCTTGCCGCCATCCGCGAGCACGGCAAAGGCAGCCGCAGCATCTATGCCTACGGCTGGCTGCTGGACATCGCCCGCTGCCTTTACACCATGGTCAACGGCCGTCTGACCACCAAGACCGACGCAGCCCAGTGGGCGCTGGACGAGCATCTCTGCCCCTGCCCCTCGGAGCTGGCGATGGCGTTGACCGTCCGCCGCCAGCCGGAGCTGATCCGGGATGAAAGCGTGCTGGATTATGCCGAGGCGCTCACCCCTGCCATTCAGGCCTTCACCGCGCTGCTGGAAAAGGCCGTAGGGATGAATCCGTCCTAAGGGAGGCACAGCCTCCTTTTTTAGTACAACGGGAAAACTGTACAATTCTGTTTCTACCATGTATAATGGTAGCAATACGCACGGGAGGTGATCGCATGGCGCTGGATATTTCGGAAGCCTTGCGATATCTCGGCGTCACCGGCGTCCCGGACGACAATCTGTCAGTGCAGCTGACCGGTCTGGCCAGAGAGCTGGAGGAACGCATCACGCCCCGCTTCAGATGGACGCTGGCCAACGTGTCAGACCTCGCGCTGCCCGGACAGACGGCTGCCCGCATGCTGGCCGACTGCCGGCAGGCCGCCGTACTGGTCTGCACCCTCGGGGCAGCCTTTGATCTGTGGATGCGCCGGGAGCAGCAGCGCGATATGACCCGCGCCGCCCTGCTGGACGCGCTGGGCAGCGTGTATGTGGAAGCTGCCTGCGATGTTGCGGAGCGGGAAATCCTTGTCCGGTTTCCCGGGATGTACCTGACAGACCGGTTCTCCCCCGGCTACGGGGATCTGCCGCTGACGGTGCAGCCCGCCCTGATGGCGCTCGCCGGAGCCGGACACATCGGTGTGACGCTGACGGACTCCCTGCTGATGAATCCGCAAAAGAGCGTCACCGCCCTCATCGGCATCGCCGAAAAGCCGCAGCCGGCCCGCATCCGCGGCTGCCGGTTCTGCGCAATGAAAGATCACTGTCAATACAGGAAAGGCGGAACAACCTGCCATGTTTCAACCTGATCAGCTTCTCTTCCTCGACGGCGGCATGGGCACCATGCTTCAAAAGTCCGGCCTGAAGCCCGGCGAGCTGCCGGAGCTGCTGGCCCTCACCAACCCCGAGCTGCTCACCGCTGTGCACCGGCAGTATGTGGAGGCCGGAGCAGACGTGGTGAACGCCAATACCTTTGGCGCCAACCGCCGCAAGCTGGCTAAGCTGGGGGTGACGGTGGAGGAGGTCGTGACCGCCGCCATCGCCGCAGCCCAAAAGGCCTGCGAAGGCACCTCTGCCCGGGTCGCGCTGGACGTCGGCCCCCTGGGCGAGCTGCTGGAGCCGCTGGGCACGCTGGACTTTGCGTCCGCAGTGGCCCAGTTTGCCGAGCAGGTCCGCGCCGGCGTAAAGGCCGGAGCCGACCTCATTGCCATCGAAACCATGACCGACCTGCAGGAAGCCCGCGCTGCCCTGATCGCGGCGAAGGAGAACAGCGATTTGCCCGTCCTGGTCACCATGAGCTTTGATGAAAACGGGCGCACCTTCACCGGCTGCACCCCCGCCGCCATGGCGGCCACGCTGACCGGCCTTGGCGCAGACGCCATCGGCGTCAACTGCTCCCTGGGCCCGGCCCAGCTGCTGGGCGTCCTGCGGGAGCTCTGCGCCAGCACGTCCCTGCCGGTGGTCGCCAAGCCCAATGCGGGCCTGCCCGATCCGGTGAGTGGCTGCTATGATGTAGGCCCGGCAGATTTTGCCGAGGCGATGGCAGAAGCCGTGGCAGCAGGCGTGTCCGTCGTGGGCGGCTGCTGCGGCACGACGCCGGACTATATCCGGGCGCTGCATGCCCGCGTCCGGAGCATGACCCCCGGCAAGCGGGAGCCGAACTGCAGCAGCCTGGTCTGCACCGCAACCCGGACCGCCCGGATCAGCGGGGTACGGGTCATCGGCGAGCGCATCAACCCCACCGGCAAGAAGCGCTTCCAGCAGGCGCTGCTGGCAGGTGATCTGGACTATATTGCCGAGGTCGCCATCCAGCAGGAGGAAGCCGGCGCGGATATCCTGGACGTGAACGTGGGCTATCCCGGCGTGGATGAGGCCGCGATGCTCCCCCTCGTCGTGAAGAAGCTGCAGGAAGTCACTGCGCTGCCCCTGCAGCTGGATTCCACCAACCCCGCCGCGCTGGAGGCCGGTTTGCGGGTCTATTGCGGCAAGGCAGCGGTCAACTCCGTCAACGGTGATGCAAAGGTGCTCGCCAGCCTGCTGCCCATCGTGAAGAAATACGGCGCTGCCGTGGTCGGACTGACGCTGGATGAAAGCGGCCTGCCCGCCACCGCTCAGCAGCGCGTCGATATCGCCCGGCGCATCCTGGACGCCTGCCTGGCCCACGGCATTCCCCGGGAGGATCTGTGGATCGACTGCCTGACGCTGACCGTCTCCGCCCAGCAGGAGCAGGCAGAGGCCACGCTGGAGGCGGTCCGCCGGGTGACGCAGGAGCTGAAGCTGCGCACCGTGCTGGGCGTATCCAACATCTCCTTCGGTCTGCCCAATCGGCTGCTGGTCGCCCAGACCTTCCTGGTCCGGGCGCTCTCCGCCGGGCTGACGCTGCCCATCATCAACCCCAACCAGAAGGAAATGATGGACGCAGTCGCCGCCTTCCGCGTGCTTTCCGGCGAGGACGCCGGCTGCCGCGATTATGTGGAACGCTTCGCCAACGCCGCCCCCGCCGCCCCCGCCGCTACCGGCATGACGCTGGACGACGCCATCATCCGCGGCCTGAAGGCAGACGCTGCCCGGCTGGCCCGGGAGACGCTGACCTCCTGCTCCGGCCTGACGCTGGTGGAGCAGCATCTGATTCCCGCGCTGGACAAGGTCGGTGCGGATTATGAGGCCGGGCGGGCCTTCCTGCCCCAGCTGCTCAGCGCTGCCCAGGCCGCCCAGGCAGTCTTTGCCGTGATCCAGGACAGCATGGGCAGCGCCGACGCCGTCCGCAAGGAGAAAGTCATCATCGCCACCGTCAAGGGCGATATCCACGATATCGGCAAGAACATCGTCAAAACCGTGATGGCGAATTACGGCTATGACATGATCGACCTGGGCCGGGACGTGCCGCCGGAGACCGTCGTGGCAGCCGCAGTACAGCACAATGTGCGCCTGGTGGGCCTGTCCGCCCTGATGACCACCACCCTCCCCGCCATGGAGGAAACCGTCCGCGCCCTGCAGCAGCTGCCCCAGCCCCCTGAGATCATGCTGGGCGGCGCCGTCGTCACAAAGGACTATGCTGACCGTCTCAACGCCCACTACGCCAAGGACGCCAAGGCCTCCGTCGAAATTGCCCGCAAGCTTCTTGGCTGACCTTCCCTTCATTCCAAATTCCGAATTCCGAATTCCGCATTCCGAATTAACTACGAGGTGATTCCATGCCGATCAAAATCCCCAACGATCTGCCCGCAGCGGCCAAGCTGCGCAGCGAGAACATCTTCATCATGGCAGCCAACCGCGCCGTGTCCCAGGATATCCGTCCGCTGAAGATCCTGCTGCTGAACCTGATGCCCACCAAGATCGCCACCGAGACCCAGCTGGCCCGACTGCTGGGCAACACGCCCCTGCAGGTGGAAATGGATCTGTTGATGGTGGAGAGCCACGTCAGCAAGAACACCTCCGCCGAGCATATGCTGGCCTTCTACAAGACCTTCGACCAGGTGCGCGACAACACCTACGACGGCATGATTATCACCGGCGCGCCGGTGGAGCAGCTGCCCTTCGAGGAGGTTGATTACTGGGAAGAGCTGTGCGAGATCTTCGAGTGGACCAAGACCCATGTGACCTCCACCTTCCACATCTGCTGGGGCGCACAGGCAGGATTGTATTTTCACTGGGGCGTGCCGAAGCGTGCGCTGCCGAAAAAGCTCTCCGGCGTGTACCGCCACCAGGTGACCCACAAGAACTCCATCCTCTTCCGCGGCTTTGACGACACCTTCATGGTGCCCCAGTCCCGCTATACGACCGTCGACCGGGAGGATATCCTTGCCCGCCCGGAGCTGAAGATCCTCGCCGAATCCGATGAAGCCGGCGTATACGCCATCTCCACCCACGGCGGAAGGCAGATCTTCATCACCGGCCACTCCGAATATGATGCAGACACCCTGCTGGGCGAATATCTGCGGGACAAGAAGGCCGGCATCAATCCCGATATCCCGGTCAACTACTTCCCCAATGACGACGACACCCAGGCGCCTGTCTGCACCTGGCGTTCCAGCGCTAACCTGCTCTACTGCAACTGGCTGAACTACTTTGTCTATCAGGCGACCCCCTATGATCTGAACAAGGTCGGCCTGGTGCTGATGGACGATCATATGCCGGCCTGGATCAAGCCGGAGAAATAAATACCACCTGCTTCACACAGAAAGGAGACGCCCCATGCTGCACATCATCAACGCTGCCCTGAAGCCCGTCACCTCCCCTGATATCCCCTGCGGCGAAATGCTGATCGACCAGGGCAGGATCGTCGCCATCGGCGAAAAGGTCAACGCCCCCGAAGGCTGCGAAGTCTACGACGCCAAGGGCCTGCTGGTCACCCCCGGCTTCATCGACGCCCACACCCACATCGGCCTGCACGAGGAATCCATCCGCTGGGAGGGCGCTGACTACAACGAGATGTCCGCCCCCATCACCCCGGAAATGCGCGCCATCGACGCCATCAACCCCCGGGATGAGGCCTTCCGCAACGCCCTGGCCGGCGGTGTGACCACCGCTGTCACCGGCCCCGGCTCCGCCAACGTCATTGGCGGCACCTTCACCGCCATCAAGCTCCACGGCGACAATGTGGACGATATGATCCTCCGGGAAGCCGTGGCCATGAAGATCGCCATGGGCGAGAACCCCAAGGGCTGCTACGGTCAGCAGGGCAAGAAGACCCCGGTGACCCGGATGGCCATCGCGGCGCTGCTGCGCGGCACGCTGGCCAAAGCCAAGAAGTACGCCGCCGACATCGCCCTGGCGGATGCGGAAAACAAGCCCCGTCCCTTTGATTTCCAGATGGAGGCCATGCTGCCGGTCATCAACCGGGAGATCCCCCTGAAGGCCCATGCCCACCGCGCGGACGATATCCTCACCGTGCTGCGGGTCTGCAAGGAGTATGACGTGGACGTGACGCTGGATCACGTCACCGAGGGCCACCTGATCGTGGACAAGCTGGTGGAGGCGGGCAAGCCGGTGCTGGTCGGCCCGAGCTTTGGCAGCAAGACCAAGTTCGAGCTGAAGGAGAAGTCCTTCCAGACCCCCGGCATTCTGTCCAACGCCGGTCTGGACGTGTGCATCATCACCGACGCGCCGGTCATCCCGCTGAACTACCTGCCCCTGTGCGCCGGTCTTGCCATGCGCGAGGGTATGGCTGAGGAAGCCGCGTGGAAGGCCATCACCATCAATCCCGCAAAGGTCGCCGGCATCGAGGCGCGCGTCGGCTCGCTGGAGGTTGGCAAGGACGCGGACTTCACCATCTGGCAGGGCAACCCCCTCACCGATATCCAGGCCCGCGCAAAGCAGGTCTTCGTGGACGGTCAGGCGGTGCTGTGAGCCTCGGATTTTCTGCAACACCACAAAAACTCCCTGCACATCTGCAGGGAGTTTTTGCATGCAGTTTTACTCTGCCGGCGCTTCGATGGCAGGGACAGCCGTGCCGCCGGTGATGGCGATGCGACGCGGGCCCTTGCCCTCCGCAGGTGCCTCCTTGGGCAGCGTGACCGTCAGCACGCCGTCGGTGCAGGCGGCAGTGATGGCATTCTGGTCAATGCCCTCCAGCGTGAAGCTGCGCTCGATACGGCCGCCGCAGCGCTCGCGGATCAGGTAGCTTTCGCGCTCCTCGCGGGTCATGCGACCCAGCTCCGCAGCGATGGTCAGCGTATCATTCTCCACCGTGATGGTGATATCCTCCAGCTTCACGCCGGGGAGGTCAGCGGTGAGGACATAGGCGTCCTCCCCTTTGCGGACGTCCACGGGGAAGCCCATGAAGGGACGCCGGTAGGGCTGGGCGGGCATGCCGCAGAAGTCGCGGAGCATCCGGTTCATCATCATTTCAGGGCGATTCATCACAGTATACATCATAATAGCAATTCCTCCTTGTGTCTGGTCGTTCATGTTCTTGCTTTCCTTGTGCACGCTGTCATGATATCACATTGGTCAAAGATAGTCAATAGTCAAAGTAGGTCTAATTGTAAACAATCTGTAAATTCTGTTCCCATTGCCGGAAATCTTTACCGTCCTCCGTTTGATAAGCAGAAGCCTTTGAATCATTCCAAAGGAGGAATTTCCGTGCGCAAGCTGCTGACCCTGATCCTTTCCCTACTGACGCTTCTGACCGCTGCCTCCGCCTCCGAACCGGCAAACCCGGCAGACCCGGCCATGGTGGCTGCGCTGCTCCCCGGCTTCACATTGATTGAGGGCATCGACGACGGCGACGAGCTTCGCCTGCTGATGCGATGCCCCAATGATGCGCTGATCTTTGTCGGCGGCCTGAAGGCAGCAGACGGCGCCTGGCGATTCACCCAAAGCGCCGCCTTGCCGGAGGGCACGATTCTGGGCGTAGAGAATTTCACCCACTCCCTGGGCATTCCCAACACCTATTATGATATTGTCAGCCTGCAGCCCTATGCGGACGGCACCTGGGGCGTGAGCTTGATCTATCCCCAGGACGGTGGACTCTTTCTGCTCGGCCAGCACTATGTAGAGCATGGCTGGGATATCATCGACGGGCAATTCGGAGATCACCCCTGGAGCGATATCACGCGCATTGACTGGACAACGCTGCCCCGCAGCTTGGAAGAGGCCGTTGCTGCGGTCGATCCGTCCAACTGGGCTGTCGTATGCAATCCCAATCCGGAGGATCGGCTGCATCTGCGGGTCAGCCCCGACCAGGACGCCGCCTCCCTTGGCAAGTACTACAACCGCACGCCCGTGCGCATTCTCAAATACGGCGATGCCTGGTGCGCCGTAGCCATCGGCAGCACCGAAGGCTGGATGATGACCAAATATCTCGCCTTTGGTGCAGACATGGCGGACGTCCGGTACAGCGGCCCCTGGCTGACAGGCAAGGAAGAACAGACCCGCTTCTGGCTTTCGCACCGCCCGGATGCCCCGGGCGAGCTGCGCAGACTTGGTCAATTCTATGTGCTGGGGATGCTCAGCGACGACTGGTATCATATCTGGCTGCCGGAAACCGAGGCGTACGGCTACGTCCGTCAGGATGATCTCTGGCCCGGGAACGGGTAAGGAGCCGGAAGCATTGTCCGGGATGAGGGTTCTTGTACCGGGATGATCGTTTGATATCAACAAACTGGAATTGGCAGTGCCAAAGGCTCTCCCGCTAGGAGAGCTGTCAGCGCCAGCTGACTGAGAGGGCTTTTTTCTGTCGCATGATTTCACAATTGCTTTTCCTCAGCGGCAAGACTGTTCTGCATCTGGGTAGCCACTTTCGCGCGTCGAAAGTGGCGCAAAGCCGCCGTGGGGAAGCAAAAACAGCTTCCCCCCGGACCCCCTCCGTTCTCCTGAGTGGGCGTAGTGGCGGCTGCATTCGGGGCGGCTCGATTGCAGAGGGATTCTCTGAATTTCCGCTTCCAGCGGAAGAATCCCTCTGCAAAATCGCCGCATCGTTCCTTTTGAGGTCTCGCTGCAGCCGCCGCAGCTTGTACATATGGGTGCCCGGAGTGAATGGAAATCGTAAAGGGTGCGGGACTTCAAAACCTTCCCCCTCGGGGGAAGGTGGCACGGCGTAAGCCGTGACGGATGAGGCGGTTAGCCGCAGGCTCGATCTGCCCCACAAATCCCTGTTTGACGAGCTGTAAAACCTCCATCCCCATCATTTGGCGAGCGTGCAATCCTCCGCACGGCCCCTGTGCAGGACATCGATTGGCGCACATCCGAAAACGAGCATCCGGCGTGCCGGATGCTCGTTTTTTATGCTGCCGGGTTCTTGCCTTCACAAGCCGCCGTCAGCTGCTGTTTTGTTTTCTCAATACCGGGAATACTGGTCCTCCGCAGAGGTCTGGATGAAGTCCTCCACCAGATAGCGCGGGCCGCCCGCTGCCAGGAAATCATCAATCGCGGCCGTCAGCTGCACATAGAATTCCTCCAGGCAGAGGCCGTTCTCCATGATATAGACCGCGACCTCCTTGCCCACATAGCGCAGATGCCAGGGCTCGTAGTTAATCTCCGTGATCTCCTCCTTGTCAGAGGGATAGCGGAGAATGAAGCCGAACTCCGCGCAGTGTTCAGCCATCCACTGGGTTTCCGGCTCCTTGGCCATGTCCTCGTTCATGCCGCGGTCCGTCCACTTTTTGGGCACCACGTCGCATCCCAGACCCGTCTGATGATCGCTGGCGCCGGGCTTGGTCACCCAGCCGTCGTCATAGCCATACTTCTTGACCCGGTTCTCGTACATGACCGCCTGCTTGTAGTAGGAGCGATAGGCGCTTTTGAGATAGAGCTCATGCCCTTCCGCACGGGCTGCATCGCACAGCGCTACCAGCGCCTCGGCGCATTCCTTCCGGAGCTTCCACGGGCCGTCCACCATGCGGACGCCGCCGTTTTTATTGTTCCCCTCATCATCCAGCCTGAGCTCCTTCACATCCACCAGGCCGGCAGGCTTGAAGTCCTCATCCAGGAACATCTGCTTGTTGGCCAGGCGCACCAGCTCCGGCTCCATGTCCATCATATCAATGGGGAAATCCCATTCCACCTCGTTGTAGGTCACAATGGGCTCGCCGCTCAGGTCGATGAAGGACCATTCGTCCTCCTCTTCCTCTGCAGCGGCGGGAAGGATCATCAGCACAGCCAGCAGCAGTGCCAGCATTTTCAACATCTTCATTCTTTCTCAGCTCCCAGCACAATGTCCATCAGTACCTCCTGGCGCAGGAGGATCAGATAGGTCTCCAGCGGCATCTGATTTGCATAGATCTTTTCCGCATTCTCCCTGCCCACATACCGGAAGTGCCATTCTTCGGCCTTGTAGCCGGTCACGTCCTCCCAGCCCTCCTGATAGCGGAGGATAAAGCCGTATTTCCAGCAGTTCTCCGTCGCCCATGCGCCGGCGGCAGAGTTGGGGAACTTGTTGCTGGTGCCGGAATAGAGGCGCAGCTTGCCCTTTTCCTTGTACTCCCAGCCCAAATCCATCGCCAGGCCCAGCTGATGCTCGGACGCGCCCGCGCGGGCCACATATTCGTCCGCACGCTTCTGGGAGCCCACGTTTTTGACCTTGCGCTGATAGATGGTCGCCTGGGTCTGATAGCTGCGGTAGCCGCTGACGGACACCAGATGGAAGCCGGTCTCCGCCTTGCAGTCCGCCGCCATCTGCTCCAGGGCTGCGGCTGCGTCATCCCGCATTTCGCGCACCTTGCCCTTCACGTCTGCCTCGCGCAGCTCAGGGATATAGGCAGCGCCGGAGCGCCACTGCCGGTTCTGCAGATACAGCAGACCGTTGATATCATTATGCGGCGCAGCAGCCGTAAGGGCCGATGAGATCATCACTGTGCCCGCCGTTGCCAGCGTCAGCAGCTGCTCCAACAAATTCGCCATCTTCTGTCCTCCATTGCAAAAAGAGACTTTTCCCTTCTATTATACCTGATTTCTCAGCGAAAACAAGGCAGCAAACTGTAAATTTTTCATGATTGCTCATCCATCAGGCTGCGCACAATAGCCTGCGAGGAGGTGAAACAACGTGAAAAAGACTCTACTGACCCTTTCGGCCCTCGGGCTTGTCCTGGTGCTGGGCGGCTGCAAATCCGCCAGGGACATGACCACCGTCACGGAACAGCCCACAGCAACCGCGAGTCCTTCTGCTTCCCCCAACATTACCACCGTCCTGCCCAGCACCACCAACGCACTGGATGGCATGGAGGATATGGGCGGCATGAACGGTACGGACGGCGTGCTTCCGGATGCAACCATGATCCCGGAATCCACCGGCGTAACCAGCATGGACAGAGCCCGCCGCGTGATCGAACAGATCGAGGAGGAGCTGGAACGCCTCAGCGAGGTGGATGACGCACAGGTCGTGATCGCCGGCAACAAAGCAGCCGTCGGCCTGGAATTTGACGATCAGTACAAGGCCGGCCTGGACGACCGGCTGCGCGGCATCGTGAAAGACCGCATCAGCAGCGTGATCTCCGGCATTTCCACCGTCGCCATCACCACGGATGAAGGCATCATGGACGCCATCGAATCCCTGGGCGAGCGGCTGGAGACCATGTCCGATATGAACGCCCTGCAAAGCGATCTGGACGCCATCATCAAAAAGATCAACGGCGTCAGCGCATAAGTCCGTCTCTTCCTGCGTAGAATGTCCCTGTCCCAATCAGGCTGCGTCCGGCACCGGGCGCAGTTGTTTTGTCCGGAAAAAGCCCTGAAGGCTGCGTCGGCCAGGTCCTCTTCCGCAGGCCCGGCTGCATCCCGTCCGGCAGCGTGCAGGAAGGCCCGCCGCAGCCACAGGAGAAAGAGCGGGGACAGGCACAGGAACGCTCGCGGGATGGCGTTCCTTTTTTGATCCCCTTTTTCTGATAATCATGCTTCGCATTTCCAGCGTATTCTCCCCCGTTCCGCGCAAAATACCTAACGAGAACAGCAACAGGAGGTGAACAAGCATGAGCAATAAGTCTTCCAAGTCCCAGATGGTTCCGGAGGCCCGCGGTGCGCTCAACAACATGAAGTATGAGATCGCCCGTGAGCTGGGCGTGGACTATCAGCAGGCCTACAAGGGCAATCTCTCCGCCCGGGAGAACGGCTACGTCGGCGGCTACATGGTGAAGCGCCTGATCGAGCAGGCTGAGCGCGGCATGTCCGGCAAGCAGAACTGATCCCGGCCGTCCCGAACAAGCGCAACCAACATGACAGGAGGTTTTCATCCATGATGAACATCAACAATCAGAATCAGACGCCCATGCAGCAGCAGCAGAACCAGTATCAGCAGGGCGCTTCCTCCTCCAACAGCAGCCAGAGCCGCGTCGTGGTGCCCGAGGCCCGTCAGGCCCTGGACAACATGAAGTATGAGATCGCCGGCGAGCTGGGCATCAACCTGAAGAAGGGCTATAATGGTGATTTGCCCTCCCGCCAGGCCGGCTATATCGGCGGATACATGGTAAACCTGATGCAACCAGCAGAACGGCTTTGCACATACTTCCAGCTGCCGCCGATCAGGTTTTCACGTAATGGGCTGAGGAATCAGTTTGATACCCAGGTGGAATATAAGGTAAGAGTAGGCGTAGAAGTTTGACTTGTTTTGTATTGCGTTTCGCTATACATCGTGCTATAATGGTGTCATGAAAGGAGTGATCCCCATGGCAAAGAGTTCAAACGTGATGGCTCGTGTTGAGCCGGAAATCAAGGAACAGGCGGAAGGCATTCTCGCGCAGCTTGGCCTGCCAGTGTCCGTTGTGATCAACTCTCTGTATCGCCAGATCATTATGCGCAATGGACTGCCCTTCTCCATGACTGTCTCCACAGGCATCACCGCCCGCGACACCATGAGCGATGCAGACTTCAACGCCATGATGAGCCGTGGTCTTACACAAGCCAAGCAGGGCGATTCCGTCCCGCTGGAGGATGCCATGGCTGACCTGCTGCGCGGGGTGTAAGCATGGAATACCAAGTCAGAATCACTGCACAGGCACAGGAGCAGCTGCGAGAGATCAGGGACTACATCACCAATGAGCTGCTTGCTCCCGATGCCGCACAGAATATGCTCCGGTTGCTGGCCTCGGAAATGGCATGTTGTCCCGTATGCCGGGGCGCGTTCGGCTGGTGGATGAGGAGCCCTGGCGCAGCGAAGGCGTGCGCATGAAAGCCGTCAGGGATTATCTGGTGTACTTCTGGATTGATGAGGAGAAGAAGGTGGTGCAGGTCTTTGCGGTCATTTATGCCCGGAGAGATCAGACAACTGCTCTGATTCACATGAGTATGTGACAGAGCTCATAGACATATTTACGCCTCGCTATTGGTTTTGGCCAGTAGCGAGGCGTTGCAATTGGTGGATTGTTTTTGATGCGTCAACTCAATATCAACTATCGTAGTTCTGCCTTTTTTCGATATTCCTTAGGGGTACAGCCAACATGACGGTGAAACGCTCGAAGGAAGTTGGACAAGCTTGAAAAACCCGAATCAAATGCAACTTGCGTCACACTCATACTGGTCTGTCGAAGCAACGAACGAGCATGGCGCAGGCGCAGGTCCATTAAGTAGGAAGAAAATGGCACGCCTACATATTGTGTGAAAATACTGGAAAAGTAACACGCTGACAAGTTGCAGGATGATGCTGCATCCTGCAGTGTCAATTTGTCTTGATAGTTTTCTCCTATAAAAGCCAACGCCTGGCGAAGATAAGCCAGCGCGGGCTGATTGGCAGTATGTTCATACCCGTAGTGATTCCCATCCCCCAGCAGTATGGTCAACAACAGCGTCAATACCGCCCACGCTCTCTGCTGAACCAAACTGGCATTACGGTGGATTCTTTCATACAGGTCATTCAGCAGAGACAAGACCAGGGCATAATTTTTTTCGGCAAGCTGAACCATTGCGCCCCCGTGGCATTTTTGCAGCAGGCCAAGCAATTCCGGTGTCGCCGCCATTCCGTCCAGATGCAGGCAGATCAGCTCCAGCGGCTGCTGTGCGGCAAAACGGTGCACATCCTCTGGAGAAAGGATATACAGCATTCCCGGACACAGAGGATGCTGCTCTCCGTTCAGCCACTGCCAGCCTTCTCCCGAAACCACCAATTCCATCTCATAATGATCATGGATATGCAGCGGATAGTTCTCGCGGACATAGTTACGTTTCATCGTCAGCATATCCAGATGAACTGCCTCCGGATGATGCAGATCTTTCTGCAGTGTAATGACTTTGGTACATTCCGACATTTTCTCACCTCTTTCTACCATGCTATCACACATTCGAAAGATTTGCAACATACTACAAAAGAATAGACAAGAAAACGCAGCGTAAAACGGATAAAATATTACCATATTCCACCTCATCCAATGCAAAGGAGGAGTAGAAATGTCGATTGCCAAGCGAAAGAAGAGGCACTTTTCACTCTTTGACCAACGGGTGATTTATGCCTGTATGCTTCCTGGATTAGTGCTTTTCTTCTGTTTTTCCGTATTGCCGTCGCTGATGACCCTGTTCCTTTCCTTTACCGACATCACGGGAGCATTGTCTACAGACTGGCATTTTATTGGCTTTGATAACTACATCACCTTCTTCACCCGCACCAATCCCCGCGATCTTGTGTCCACGATTGGGCGGACGTTTGTTTATGGCATTTCTGTGGTCGTGTTGCAAAATGTCTTTGCACTGTTTATGGCACTGATCCTGACACAGCGCTTCATTCATGGCCGCAATGTATACCGTGCATTGTTCTTCCTGCCCGCTGTGTTGGGCTCCACTATCGTTGCGTATATCTGGAAAATGCTCTTTACCGTTCCTAACGGTCCACTATATTACTTCTTGCGGATAGTGCTGGGTATACCAATCCCCTCCATTCTCACATCCTTCCAGACTTCATTCAGCGCTATCATCCTTATTCGTGTATGGATGTACATGGGCCATTCATGCCTCATCTACATTTCCGGCTTGCAGAATATCTCCCGCGACCTTTATGAAGCTGCCGATATCGACGGCGCAACAGAGTGGCAATCCTTCAAGCATGTGACCTTCCCAATGATCTGGTCTTCGCTGACAGTGAATGTCCTGATGTCCATTATAGGTTCCCTGAAAACATATTCGCTGATTCTGCTGATTACCGGCGGCGATTACGGCACCATGACGCTTGGCATGCAGATTTTCAATACGGCCTTTGGAGGCTCCATGCAGCAAGGCTATGCCGCCTGTCTTGAAATGGTGATGTTCCTCATCGTAATGCTGGTAACCTTCACATCCAATGCGATTCTACGGCGCATGGATCAGACTACATGACAGGAGGTGCAGATCATGATCGTACGCTCCCGCCGGATTCGTATTCTGTTCTGGACAATACTGCTCATCTGCATTGTCTTGTACGCAGCACCGTTGCTGTTTACCATGAACATCTCCCTAAAAAGCACAAAGGAGTTCTACCGGCAACCCCTGGCATTGACATCCTCCTGGCGTTTCTCGAACTACACCGATGCTTGGACAAATGGCAAACTGGGCCTCTACATGTTCAATTCCATTTTCTACACGGTGGTTTCTGTTTTCATTTCCATGGCATTGACCTTGGCTATCGCCTATCCGGTATCACGCCAGTATATTCGCGGAACAAAAGTCTGGAATAATATTTTCCTTTGCGGCATGTTCTTGCCCAACGGACTGATTCCGCTATTCACGATCATGCTATCGTTGAAGCTGTATGACACCCGGCTGGGGTATCTGCTCACAATGACCGGCATCAATGCAACAGCCTTCTATTTCTTCGTATCTTTTATTCGCGGAATCCCCCGGGATCTTGATGAGGTTGCCGTACTGGATGGTTGCGGATATGTACGCTATCTGTTCACGATCCTGACAGTCCTTGCACGACCTGCTATTGCAGCAATGTCCGTGCTGAGCGCACTGAGCAATTGGAATGACATCATCAACTCAATCATCTTCCTGGCTTCGGAAGAGAATTTTACAATCATGCGCGGATTGTACTATTTCGAAGGCAAGTTTACCTCAAACTGGCCGCTTCTGACTGCTGGGATGCTTATCATCGCAGCGCCCATCATCCTGGTGTTCATTTGCGGACAGCGATTCATCGTGGAAGGCATTGTTGCTGGAAGCATCAAAGGCTAATGTATTCAAAGCCGAAAAGGCTTGAAATAAAGGAGGGTATTCTTCATGAAAAAAATGCTGGCTCTGGTTCTGTCTGTACTGCTGCTCATGTGCACGCTTCCCGGTCTGGCAGACGGCGGCGAAGTCCGTGTGCTGCTCAGCGACGCTGAAGCCCACGCCTACCTTGAAGGGCTTGCTGCGGATTTCAAAGCACAGTATGGGTATGATCTCAAATTGACCCTGGTTGCCAATGGTTCCGGTGCAGACTACGACACGGCGCGCGAAACGCAGATTGCTGCCGGTCAGGTGGACATTGTTGTAGCACAGCAGTTCTCGACCCCTCAGGAAGAGTGGAATGCCGCTTATGCTGAGATGCCCGCATGGCAGCAGTATGTGACCCAGGGGCTGTTTGCGGATCTGACGAACTACGACTTTACCAAGCGCTATAACGCCTCTACACTTGAAACTGTCTCCTGGGACGGAAAAGTATACGCTCTGCCCATTGGCGTTTCGGCGTATAATGGCATGTTCTACAACTGCGCCATTTTCAACGAGCTTGGCCTGAGCGTTCCTCAAACCTGGGATGAGCTTATCACCTGCATGGAAACCATCAAGCAGGCAGGCTACCAGGTTGTCACACTTGGTATGAGCGAGCGGGAATACGCACTTAAGAGCTACCTGATCTATTCCCTGCTGGGCAGTTGGTTTGGCGATGACGTCAACAATGTCATTCAGGGACTTGTCACTGGTGAGATCAAGCATACCGATCCTGAAATCACGGAGATCTACACTGCGCTGGATACTTTCTGCTCTTACTGTGTGGAAAACGTCACAGGCGTAACCAAGAGCAGTGCAATTGCACAGTTCTCTACCGGTACTGTGGCGCTCTTCGTGGAGGCTACCTGGTCCAACTCCGCCATTGCCACCGCTGTGGACGGCGACTTTGAGTTTGGATACTTTGCAATCCCTGGCAAGGAAGCCCGTTCAGACGGTCTGGCGCCGCAGTTTGCTGTCAAAACCGACAATTCCTGGGTGATGCCCACCACCGCTCCCAATCCCGAAGGCGCAATTGCTTTCCTGGAATGGGTCAGCAGCGATGAAGTGTATCAGGGACTGATCAACACGGTCGAAATGAGCTCCACGGTTCATGGTATTTCCGTCCAGAGTGACTTCCTTGCCTCTCTTGAATATGGCATGCAGGATGTTCGCAGTCACGCTGAACAGAGCATTTATGCCCAGGCCGGCATTGGTGAATATGGTGATTGGCTTGGCTTCAAGATGCTGTATGCCAAGACCATGGGGGGGCCGCTGACCGTGGAAGAGCTGGCTCAGAAGGCTGCAGATGATTTCGCCACCTGGCAGACCGCCATGGGACTTAAGGAGTGAAGAATGTGACTGTACGTCAGTTGCATCAGGAATTTGATACCACACAGCTGAAGGATGCCACTTTGCTGCATTTCGAGGGTGTTGATGGGTATGATGTCTACAACACAACGCCCCCGTTTCAATGGCAGGAAAAAACCTGGATCTTCGGCCGTGTGGAAAAAAGGGACGAATGGGCAGCTTCTACGACACAGCTGTTTGAGGAAGTTAGCCCCCACCACTTTCGCAAGGTCTCCAACGCCATGATATATCCATTGGAGGATCCCTTTGTTGCTTTCATTCAGGATGAAATCGTTCTTGGCGGAACCATGGTTTACAAGGTGTGTGGAAAAGTGACAGAGTATCATGTGAATTTCTACCGCGGACATGATCTTCTCTCACTAACCTATTTTACATCCGGGCCGCGAAAGATGAAAGACATCCGCCTGATCGAGCTTGCAAATGGAAAGATCGGTGTTTTTTCCCGGCACCGCGGCACACATATCAATCAGCAGCACCAGACTTTGGCTGTGATTGGGTATGGAGAAATCGACTCCCTGGATCAATTGAACCCAGATTTCATTGAGCAGGCTCGCCTGTTGCCGAATCTCTTTGGCGAGGGAGAGTGGGGGGGATGCAATCAGCTTCACCTGCTGGATGATGGACGTATTGGCGTGATCGGTCACCACTCATGGCTCGAAGATCAACCGCTGCCACGATCTCTCAGCGTCTACGTTGCCATTTCATTCATCTTCGATCCCCAGCGCTGGACGGTTGATGATGTGCGCTTGATTGCCCAGCGCAATGCCTACCCCGATGCACCGTTCAAGAAGCCCCATGTTGCAGACTGTGTTTTTCCCAGCGGCTTTGTTGTCGATCCTCGAACAGGTACAACATTGCTGTACAGCGGTCTCGGTGACTGCTATGAGGGAGTAGCCATCATCTCCAATCCATTTGAGCCACGCGATGAATGACACTCTTCACCAATGATATATCTGTCGAGCACCCAACAACCAAAGCGGCCCATCTTACCAGTAAGTTCTGGCAGGGTGGGCTGTTTGATTGCATAGTCACACATCGCGCCCGTAGGCTATCCAATCAATCAGCGCCAAGAATGCCGGAGGATCGTCGCTCTCCTTCCCCGATGGCATCGTCCACCTACCGCTGGGTCATCCAATAGGGGCGCGCAACATCCCTGTTGGCACACGACTTTGCTTGCAAAGTGTAGTGTGTTATACCTTTTGTGACCGCTGACGGCGGAAAGGGGTGCGCCGGGTATAGCGCAGCGCTTTCCGGTGACAGCAGAAAAGGGGCAGGTGTGTGATCATTGCATCACGCACCTGCCCCTATTCGTATGTAGGCGACACCGTCGCCGGGGGCACAAGAGGTATATCACCCGCCGCAGCGACGTGCCTCGTTGGCTCCATTGGATTCCCCGTTTGCAGCGGATTGCTTCACCTTTTCATGCTGGGCCTTCAAATCATTCAACATATTTCCGACGGCTCGCCCCAAATCCTGCAACGTTTCGCTGCTGATCCCGTCCATTTCCTGCATCGGCGACAACAACTGCGCAGCAAATTGGTGCTGATCCATCTGCGGGATAAACGCCAACTTCCCCTTGTCCAGCTGCTGAGCAATCTGTTCCATCGTTTCATCAGTGAACAACGCCGTCTGTGCTGCCCGATCTTCACCTACCTTCGCCTTGATCTGCCGGATTGCTGTCAGGAACTCGTTCTGCAGCGTCGTTTCGTCTGCCTGATAGATCGGCTCCTTCATGAGATCGACGGTCTGTGCTGTCTGCTCTGCTGCAGGTGTGCCCAGGCTCATAACCAGACTGCTCAGCTTATCGATTTGCTGGTTGTGCATTGCATATGCCGCCGCGAACACCTCGTCGAAATAGAGTGTCAGCCGGTTCAGCACGTTAATGAATGTTGCATTTGTTAGCAGTAGATTGACCACCGCCGGATTGACCCGATGGGTGTACAGGTTCTTTGCCGCCTCGGTAGATAGTCCCAGCTCGGAAGCGGCGTGGTTCATCCGATCCTTGATGTCTGTCCGTCCCAGCAGGTAGTCGGTCGATACGTTGAAGATATCTGCTATTTTGACAAGATTCTCATTGGTGATGGTCACCGTTTTTCCGCTCATAAACCGACTGAGGGTAGCGCTGTTGATTCCCAGCATCCGTGATAACTCGGCCTGCGACATCTGCGCAGCTTTAGGATCTTCCACTTCGCCCAATACCGGACGCAGCAGGTCGCGGATTCTCTCCTGCGTCGTGCTGGACAGCGATTTATAATCTTTCATGGTATGCACCTCATTTCTTTTGATTCGTGCCATAAAGCAGCACATTCATTCCCATTATAAACGATTTTGGAAGCATCTTCCCTGCATTCGACAAAGGTAGACATAAAGTTTCATCCGTCCGGGCATTGCAATTTTGCAACGATCCCGGACTTATTCTTTGCGTCATTGCAATTTTATCAAAAAATCAGTCTATGGACTTTTCTGCGATACACTCATGGTGCGACGTCGTAATCCCACCCATAAAGGAGACCCAACCCATGAGCATCTTTGAAACCATCAAAGCGGCGGTCAGCGTACCGCAGGCAGCCGCCTACTACGGCATGAAGATCCAGCGCAACAATATGACCCGCTGCTGCTTTCATGACGACCA
>JAFQIB010000101.1 GCA_017397765.1 Clostridia bacterium
CCAGAGTCAGTCCCGTTACACTAAAACGAAACCTGGCGTTGATCAACGCCAGGCCTCGTAAGGTGCTCAATTTCCAGTCACCTCAATACCTTTGGGATCTTGAACTTCATAATGTGTTGCACTTGGTTTGACAAATCACTTGCAGCCTGGGCTGAATGTCCGGGCTGTTTTTGTGGCGCAAACGGGTAGAACGGTTGCACGTTCTTGCGGGATATGCTATAATTTGCCACAGAGCAGGAGAGGAGGGATGCCGATGAAGCGGCTGGCAAAGATGACCGGGATGATCCTGGCACTTTTCTGCCTGTGGACAGGCTGGGCCGGGGCGGATCATGCATCCCGGGCGAATTTCCTGCAGCAGTACCGCGGCGCAGTGACGGCAGTCAGCGCCTCTCACGGCAAGTATACCCGCGGCTTCTGGGACAAGGAGCTGGCGGCGCGCTATAACGGGCTGGCGGTGGTGCAGCAGCCGGGCGGCTCGACCCGCTATCTGAGCAATCGCGGCTGCAGGCTGTTCACCTATGCCCACGTCGTGCAGCTGCTCACGGGAGAGAAGGCCTCCGAGGACCGGCAGATCGAGATTCTGGCGGAGTTTTTGCAGGTGTATGACAATCCGCCGACGGCCAAGGCCGAATATGCCGCCCATCTGCTGAAGGCGTATGGGGAAAGGCACGGGATCGAGAAGGTTTCCGTGGCCAAAAACTGGAATGCGGCCAAGGCTCACTTTGCCCAGGGCGGCGTCATTATCATCAACGGCGGCGGCCACATCGTTGTGGCGGTGGACTGCACGGAACGGGTGATCAACGGCAAGACGGAGAAGCTCATCCTGCTGGTGGATTCCGCCGTGGAGGCCACGGCGCGAAGGGTTTCCTCCGGCGTGTGCTACAGCGGAGATTTTTCCAGGACCTACAACCGCAGCAAGGGCGTCAAGCCGGCGTGGAATGAATACGGGCGGCTGTGGATCCGCTACAGCGATTTCTCCGTCTGCTCCTGGCAGACATGCTTTGTATCGGAGACGGCAAAGAAGTTGGTTGCCCAGCAGGCCCAGCCGCTGGACAGTAAGCTGCGCATTGCAGTGGCGGACGGGGCGGATTGCCCGGTCATGGAGTCCACCGCGGACGGCGCGGCGGTGCTGCGGGTGGCCCAGGCCGGGACGGCGATCCCCTGTGCCGGGGCGATCACAACCGGCGACGGCAGCATCTGGTATATGGCGGAGGGCGGCGGCTATATCCGCGCGGCGCAGGTGAAGGCCTATGCTTACACCGAGCTGTGCCCCATGGCGGCGCGATTCCGCACAAAGGCGGATATGACCATCCGGCTTGCGCCCCATACAGCGGCGCCCCAGGCTTCGAGGATTGCAGCGAATGAGCTGGTGAAGGCGGAGCGGCTGGTGGTCAGCGAGGCGGGCGATCTGTTTGCGCTGCTGGCGGATGGCCGCTATCTCATGTTCTATGAGCTTTTCACCGGGCGGGAAATGCTGACCTTTGCGGGCTTGACCGGGAGCCTCGGGCTGAATAGCATGCAGTCTCCCTCCGGCGATCTGAAGCTTGGCGCTTCCTTTGGCTTGCGCGGCGTGATCGAGGCGGAGGCGCCGATCTACAGCGTATCGGCGCTGGTGATCGACCGGGAGCTGCTGCAGCCTGCGCTGACGCCTGTAACAGCTGTTCCTGCGTCCCTGACGACGGCGCTGAATATCAACACCAGCGTCAACGGCGTCAACATCAACAGCCGGGTGAAGTTCGGCGCGCTGCTGCCGGGCTGGTACACCTACAGGCTGGAGGTGCAGCTGGGCCTGACCTACCAGGGCGCGACGCTGCTGCTGGGCGATCCTCAGACGGCGGTGAGCAGCCGCTTTACGGTAGGGAATCCCCAGGGTACGCCGGTGCTGCCGGATGAGGATACGGTGCGTGTGCCCGGCGATGCGGATGAGGACGGGGAAGTTACCCCGGCGGACGCGCAGCTGATTCTGGCCTATACGGCAGGGAATGATGTGCAGATCAGCCTGCCCAACGCCAATGTCATCTTTGACGGGCGGGTCGACCAGCGGGACGCGCTGCGGATCATGCAGTATCTGGCCGGCTGGGACGTGAAGCTTGAATGATTTTTGGCGGCCCGGATGGAAACGTCCGGGCTGCTTTTTGTGCGCCGGCGGTGAATTGTAAAATCTTCCCGGCTCCGTTGACACCCCCTATGGCCCATGCTAAACTGTTGATGAATCCCAAAGAGAAAGGAGCATGAAGACATGAAGAAGCTGAACCTACTGCTGCTGCTGGCGGGACTTATGCTGGCGCTGCTGTCGGGAGTAGCGATGGCGGATGAGGAAATGCAGAGCGATTTTTCGTTTTATATCAACCCCGGTGAAACGCTCCGGCCGGAGTATCCGGACCTGGCGTGGATGATCGATCCCATGCTGGCAAAGGATGATTTTACCATCACCTATTCCTCCATCAATGAGAAGATCCGGATCGCCGGGGACGGTACCGTGACGGTGGCGGAGGATACGAACAAGGGCTTTTACAGCGGCTTGTGGGTGACCTATACGCCCAAGGCTGCCAATCGGGGCAGAACGGTCAGGTTTACCATGCATGCGGATGTGAAAAAGCCGATCACAAATGTCGTCACCACCTTTGACAGCTGTGTGATCGCACTGGACCAGCAGGTGCCCTTCAATGCACAGATCGACCATGATGCGGTGCCGCTGATGCAGATCGAAGGCCTGGATGCGGATATCCTGGCGCTTGAAATCCACAGCAATGCCAGCGATTACTACCCGAACTGGAGCCTGACACTGCTGCCAAGACAGTGTGGCAAAACGCAGTTTGATCTTGTTTTCCACGGCGGATTGCGCAAGACCATCGAGGTGGAGGTGGTCGAGCCTCCCACGGGCGTGACCATGCGCAGCGAGGAATTCACCTGCTATGTGGGCGAGCCGCTGGACGTGGGCACGCAGCTCATCGGCGGCAGCGGCTACAATACGCTGGAAATCAAGGTGGAATGGGAATATACGGTATACCAGAAGAGCTATTTCTTCCCGGAGGATGATACCACCTTTATCTCTGACCGCACCGGCGCGCACTATATCACCATGAAGACCCACAACGGCCATACGGCGCGGGCGGTGGTCAATGTCCGCGACCGGGCGCGCGCTGTGCGGCTGGAGGCAGCGGGGATCATCAATGCGGGCGTGGACAGCAGCGCCATCCGCGCCTACGATGCGCAGGGCAATCTGGTAGAGGTCGACCTGGAGGTGACCGAGGGCCAGGAGATTGCCTCCTTTGTCAACGGTGTGCTGAAGTCCACTGCGCCCGGTACGATTGTGGTGACGGCGCATAATGCTGACGGCACGACGGTCAGCGAAACCTTTGAGATTGTGCCTGACCCGACGGAGATCATTCTCAATGAGACGCATCTGGTCATGAACGTCGGCGATACCTTTGCGCTGGAGGTCGGCTTCGATCAGGGCAAGACGGATTACACCGTCGATCTCCATTCAGATGATCCCGCCCCGCCTTTCGGCCTGTATCCTGCGCGGCTGGAGGGACAGACCATCGTTGCGATGGCGCCGGGCGTTTCCTATGTCGAGGTGTGGGCAGGACAACGGTACGCCGCCTGCACCGTGGAGGTGCTGGACGGCGACAAGGCGGTCAGCATCAATGTGCCGGAGCTCTTCGGCATTGGGCATACCTGGCAGCTGCAAGTGACGGACAAGTCCGGACAGGTATATCCGGCAAGATTTACTGCTGAAAAGCTGACGACGGATCAGGCGCTGGAGCTGACTGAGGACGGCCACATGACGGGCCTGACGCGCGGCAATGCCCGTATTCATGCGGTGTTGGAGGACGGCCGCACCCTGCGCTATATTCAGGAGGTGCTGGCTGTGCCTGCGTGGATCAGCCATGCGGATATGGCGGTGCCGGAGAACTACACCAACGTATATATCGGCAGCGCAGATTCCGACGTGGGGCTGATCCGGGACCTGATCGTGGAGATCGAGGACGAAAGCATTGTCAGCGGCGGCACCGGGGAACTGAAGTTCCACAAAACCGGCACCACAAAAGTGACGCTGACAGCTGTTCACGGCGGCGCGCAGACGAGCTTCGAGCTGACGGTGCTGCCGGCGGACAATCGGCTGTATGTGGTGGAGAACGGGCACCTCAATGAAGGTGGCTGCACGATGCAGATCGCCATGGGCTATGAAAAGCAGCTGCCCCCTGTGACGGATTACTACGGCAATCCGGTGCCGGTGAAATGGGCTGTCACGTATCAGGTTCCCGGCCTGGGCAATCCGGATGACGAAGCCTTTACCCTCAGCGGCGATATGGCTGCCTGCACCTGGGCCTCGGGTATGGCGCAGGTGACCGGCACCGCTGCCAGCGGCGAGACGGTGCAGGTGCAGCTGTCCGGGTACCGGCTGGCAAGCGAGATCGTTTTCCGGCAGCCGGAGGGCTATGTGTTGGAGGTGGGCGAAAGCGTCCAGGTGGAGGTCAGCCCGCATCCGGAGCAGGACCTTGACCGGCGCGTTGGGGAGATCACCTGGCGCGTGGAAGGCGAGGACCTGATCGACCTGGATATGCATGCCGCCGGCGCGGCGCAGATCATTGTCACCGGCCTGAAGCCCGGTACCGCGACGCTGCATGCAAAGCAGATCAGCGGCAACAGCATCACCTGCACGGTGAAGGTCATCGGCCAGCTGCCCGGCGATGCCAATTACGACGGCGAGGTGAATCGCCAGGATGCGCTGCTGATCCTCCAGTGGGAGGCCGGCTGGTCCGCCCCGGGAAACCGTGCGCTGGCGGATATCAACCAGGACGGCCGGGTTGATACGGAGGATGCCCTGGAGATCCTGCGCTCCGGTGATCCGCAGGCTGCGGAATAAGGTTGGAAGCTGCGGCAAGTTGTTTTGCGATGAAAAAGCTTTGCAAAGCGGAAAGCCATCCGGAGAATGGAATGTCCATGGAGCGCTTGCCTTTCGGGGCAGGCGCTCTTTTCATTTTCAGCTTTTCATGATACTATTTTTGAAAAAGGTAGACAAAACGGAAATCAATGCGTCTAACTCAGTGAAAGGAGGTGAGCAGCAATGGAGTTGGTGAAGGGCCCGACTTACTCCCATGAAGAAATGCTGGCACACATGGTGGCAGAATATGAAGTGATATTGCTGCGCACATGTTACATGTACCTCCACGACAAGGCGCTTGCAGAGGATGCGACCCAGGAAACCTTCCTGAAGGCATATAAAGCACTTGATTCCTTCCGTGGAGAGAGCAGCGAGAAGACATGGC
>JAFQIB010000102.1 GCA_017397765.1 Clostridia bacterium
GCCACGGGGATGTCCGTGCGGGTGACCATGTTGCCCTTGCACAGGATCTCGCCCTTCTCATTCACCACGCCGACCTGCACGCCGGTGCCGCCCACGTCAAAACCGATGTATACCATATCATGTACCTCCTTATGAATAGGAAGAGATTTCAAACCATATATCTATTCGTGCCGGATGATGGTTTTTCCTGCAAACACGGCGAAAATGTTACAGCTGTAAAACCTGGGGCGGGTTTGTTGACGGGAAGCAGCGGCGTGATGTAAGATGAGAAAAAGGAGGTGGCGCCATGGGCCGCATTTCGCAATGGTTTGACTGTCACGTGAAGACGCGCATTGCCCTGCAGCTGATGCTGGATGGGCTGCCGGTGCTGCTGGCGCTGTTTCCGTTGGTGGTCGGAGTGCTGGAACTGGAAGAAATCCTGATGTATCCCGGATGGTGGGACACCATTGCCATGGGCTGCACATACATCCTGCTGTTTGGCGGCGGTGCAGTGATCTTTGGCATAGCTGTCTGGCTGCGCAGTAAAGCAACCGATGCATTTGAACATTATCCCTGCTGTAAAGCAGTATCGACTATATTGCGGATACTGAGCCTGATCCCCGCAGTGCTTTCATTCGGATGTCTGATTGGCATTACCTTCTCGCGTTTCAGAACCCAATAAATCAACCGCCATCTCCCCACACCCGGGAAGACGGCGGTCATTTGTCCAACAAACCAAATTCATAATTCCTAATTCATAATTCCTAATTATTCTTCGCCTTCCTGGCCTGAGCGCTTGCGGATCATATCCTGCATGCGCTTGTCCAGCTCCTTGGCGGCGGAGTAGCCCATGCGCTTGAGGGAGAGGTTGCGGGCGGCCACCTCAATGATGATGGCGAGGTTTCGGCCCGGGCGGACGGGCAGGGTCTGACTGGGGACTTTTACGCCGAGGATGGTGGTGTATTCCTCGTGCAGGCCCAGCCGGTCATAGGCTTTGCCGGCGACCCATTGCTCCATGTTCATCACCAGGTCGATGGAACGGCTTTGGGCAACGGCGGAAACGCCGTACATCGTGCGAATGTCGATGATGCCAATGCCCCGAATTTCCATGAAATGGCGCACCATCTCCGGGCACTCGCCCACGAGGCGGTTGTCGGACACTTTGCAGATGTCCACCACATCGTCAGCCACCAGCTGATGGCCGCGCCGGACCAGCTCCAGTGCCGCCTCGGATTTGCCCACGCCGCTTTCGCCCGTGAGCAGCACGCCGATGCCGTCTACCGATACCAGCACGCCGTGCCGGGTCACCCGGGGCGCAAGGCAACGGTTGAGGTAGGTGATGGCGTTGAAGGTGAACTTGGTGGTCAGCAGCTCCGTCTGATAGACGGCGATATCGTGGGCGGCTGCGATCTCCAGCAGATCCTCCGGCGCACGCATGCCGCGGCAGATGATGACGCAGGGGATGTCGAAGGAGAAGTACTGCTCCAGCATCGCGCGGCGTTTTTTGGCGGAAAGCTCCTCCAGGTAGGTCATTTCGACCTTGCCGATGACCTGGGGACGCTCGAATGCAAAATACTCGTAGAATCCGCAGAACTGCATGCCGGGCCGGTTGAGGTCGGCGGAGCGGATGTCCCATTCCTTTTTGGTGGAGGGGGAGAGCGCTGTCAGCTGCAGCGCCCGCTGAAAATCTGCTGCCTGAATCATGATGGTTGCCTCCGGATCACAGGGTCGTTATCGCAGAATGTTTTCTTCAATGTAGCGGGCCACGCCGTCCTCGTCATTGGCGCGGCACTGGGGAAAGCCCAGGGCCTTGACGTCCTCCCGGGCATTTGCCATGGCGACGCCCGTGCCGGCCGCCTCCAGCATCGACAGGTCGTTCAGGCTGTCCCCGAAGGCGACCAGCTCGGACATGTCAAAGCCAAAATGCGCCGCGCACCACTTCAGTGCGTTGCCCTTGGTGGCCCGGAGTGGATTGCACTCCAGAAAGTAGGGCTTGGAGCAGGTCAGGGATGCGCGTCCGTCAAACAGTGCGCGGGCTTCTTCATAAAGGGCCGCGATGCGCTCGGGCGTATCCATCATCAGGAGCTTGGTGACCGGCTGCCGGATGAAGGCGGTCAGATCGCCTACATATTCGCCCTCCAGGGAGGAGGAGCGGGCGTAGGACACGGCGTAATCGTTCTCCATGCTGTAAAAGAACCGGTCGGGAGAGTAGGTCTGGCAATACACGCCCCGATCCGCTGCAAACCGGGCAACCTCATGGGCGAGCGCAACGTCGAGCAGCTCCTGCATCAGCAGCTCACGGTCCGTTGTCCAGACGTCAGCGCCGTTGCAGCTGATGAAGGCTGACGCGCAGCCAATGCGGCGTACGGCAGGCCACATGCTGTCCCGGGTGCGGCCGGAGGCGGGGAGGATGAAAATCCCCTGTGCCTTTGCCTGCCGGAGCACGCCGACGGTGTAGTCGGACACGGTCAGATCGGAACGCAGCAATGTGTCATCCAGATCAAAGGCGATGGCGCGAACGGGCATGTAACTCTCTCCGATCATTGAAAAATCAGTTTATTATAGCAGAAAAAACTTCAGGTTGCAATACAGGTCAAATTTTGCGCATAAGTCGGCAAATAATTATGCTGAACCGTGCAGGAATTCGCAGAGAGGAAATTGAAAATAAATAATAGAATCTGTCCGAATCTGGAAGGAGAGACGAATACCATGATGAATCGTGAAGAAGCCCGCCGGATGGCGCATGAGCTTGTTTCCCAGATGACGCTGGAGGAGAAGGCGACGCAGCTGCGTTTTGATTCCCCTGCGATCCCGCGTCTGGGCATCCCTGCCTACAACTGGTGGAATGAAGCGCTGCACGGCGTGGCCCGCGCAGGTACGGCTACGGTGTTCCCCCAGGCGATTGGTCTGGCTGCAATCTTTGACGAGGATTTCCATGAGGAAGTGGCCAAGGTCATCAGCCATGAAGCCCGCGCCAAGTACAACGGCCAGGCTGCCCATGAGGACCGCGATATCTATAAGGGCCTGTCCATGTGGAGCCCCAACATCAATATCTTCCGTGATCCCCGCTGGGGCCGCGGCCACGAGACCTACGGCGAAGATCCTTATCTGACCACCCGCCTGGGCGTGCGCTTTATCAAGGGCCTACAGGGCGACGGCAAGTATCTGAAGGTGGCGGCCTGCGCCAAGCATTTTGCGGTGCATTCCGGCCCGGAGGCCATCCGTCATGAGTTTGATGCGGTGTGCAACCAGAAGGATATGTGGGAGACCTATCTGCCTGCCTTCGAGGCAGCCGTGAAGGAAGCCAATGTCGAGAGCTTCATGGGCGCTTACAACCGCGTCAACGGCGAGGCGGCCTGCGGCTCCAAGACGCTGCTGGTGGATATCCTGCGCGACAAGTGGGCCTTTGAGGGCCATGTGACCAGCGACTGCTGGGCCATCCGCGACTTCCATACCCGTCATTTTGTGACCAACACCGCGCCCGAATCCGCCGCGCTGGCGCTGAAGATGGGCTGCGACCTGAACTGCGGCAACACCTATCTGCACATGATGCAGGCATACCAGGAGGGCCTGGTGACCGAGGAGGACATCACCATCTCCTGCGAGCGGATGTACACCAGCCGTATCCTGCTGGGTATGCTGGCGGATGACTGCGAGTATGACGCCATCCCCTATACCGACAACGACACTGACGAGCATGACGCGCTGGCGCTGGCGGCGGCGGAGAAGTCCATGGTGCTGCTGCGCAACAACGGCGTGCTGCCCCTGGATCCCAGCAAGGTCAAGACTGTGGCGGTGGTTGGCCCCAATGCCAATTCCATCCCCGCCCTGGAGGGCAACTACAACGGCACCTCCAGCCGCTACGTCACCTTCCTGGAGGGCATCCGTGCCTACGCGAAGGCGCACGGCATCCGCGTGCTGTATTCTGAGGGCGCTCACCTGTTCAAGGATCGTCAGCAGAACCTGGGCGTGGAGGACGACCGCGCAGCCGAGTGCAAGCTGATTGCCGAGAACGCTGACGTCGTCATCGCCTGCGTGGGCCTGGACGCGACCCTGGAGGGCGAAGAGGGCGATACCGGCAACGCCTTTGCCTCCGGCGACAAGCTGAACCTGAACCTGCCCGAGTCCCAGCAGAAGATGCTGGACGCCCTGGTTTCTACCGGCAAGCCGGTGGTCACCGTCGTGGCGGTGGGCTCTGCGCTGAATATTCCCCAGGGCGACGCGGAGATCCTGGCCTGGTATCCCGGTCAGGCCGGCGGCACCGCGCTGGCGGAGATCCTCTTTGGCGAGATCAGCCCCTCCGGCAAGCTGCCGCTGACCTTCTACCACGGCGTGGAGGAGCTGCCTGATTTCACCGATTACAGCATGAAGGAGCGCACCTACCGTTACTTCACTGGCAAGGCCCTGTATCCCTTCGGCTTCGGCCTGAGCTACACCAGCTTCGAGGTAAAGGATTGTGCTGTCGATGCTGAGAACGGCTGGGTGACCGCGACGGTTGCCAACACCGGCAAGATGGACGGCGAGACCGTTGTGCAGGTGTATGTCCGCGATACCCAGTCCAAGTTTGAGGTCGTCAATACTCACCTGGCAGGCTTTGGCCGCGTGGCCCTGGCTGCGGGCGAGGAGAAGCAGGTGGCGATCAAGCTGGACAAGAATGCCTTCACCGTCGTCAACGACGAGGGCGAGCGCATTGCCGACGGCAAGGTGTATGACCTGTATTGCGGTCTGAGCCAGCCCGACGCGCTGTCTGTGGAGCTGACCGGTCAGGCACCCATCAAGACCACGGTAACCTTCGAATAATTCATCCATGCAAGGCAGGGGGAGGGCGGCTTCGCCCTCTCTCTTTTCTGTTTTTGCATTTTCTACGGAATAAAATCCGCCTGAAAATCGTCTATAGTGTGGAACTGGTTTCCAAAAAGATTGATAAGGGGATTTCACAATGAAGAAGCTGCTGTGCCTGCTCCTTGTGCTGCTGTTGCCGAATTGTGCCTTTGCGCTGACCGGCCCTGCAGGGGAAACGCTGCCGGACGCACCGCTGTGGCAGGCAATCCTGCGCATTGAAACGCGGATCAGGACGGTCAAGGATATGAACAGTACGGCCTGGCTGGGGAAGATCCCGGAGCTGACGCTGGTGGATATTTATCAGGTGGCAGATGGCTGGGCGACTGTCAAATATGGAGAGGACGTGGGGTATATCCCTCATGAGCGCTTTTTCCAGTTTTATCGGCTGACAGAGGAGCCGCTGCCGGATACCACGGTGGTGGAGGGCGTCGCAACCATGACGGATGAAGCCTTCCTGACGGTGGACGGTTATACAGGCAATCTGCTTCAGTCGGGGCAGCTGCTGTGCAGCCGCAGGCTGGGCATTGTGCCCATGATGCGGGTTCAGGCGCAGCTTGCAGCGAAGGATTACACCTTTGAGCCCTTTGTGCAGCCGGAAGAATCCAAACCCGGCGATGCGGTATACGGATTCACGACCTTCTATAACGAGTCCCTGGGCGGTAAATACCCGGAAAACCGGGAATTCAACATTGAGCTTGCCGTGGAAAGGCTGCAGGGGATCGTGATCGGGCCGGGGGAGAAATTCAGCTTCAACCAGTACTGCGGGCCGTATACGAAGCAGAACGGCTATCAGATGGCAAAGAACGTCTCCAAGGACGGGTACGGCTATGGCGGCGGCGTGTGCCAGGTCAGCACCACCATCTTCAATGCCATCCAGGGCTTTGATTATCAGCTGGATGAATGGAATGTTCATTCCTACGTCGGCGTGAAGTATGTGCCCCGGAATCTGGATGCCGCGGTGGCAAGCAGCCGGGATTTTTCCTTCTACAATAAAGAGAGCATTCCTTTGGCGATGGCGGTCATGGCGCAGGACGGCGTGCTGACGGTCATCTTCCGTCATGCGGCGGAGGTTCCGGAGAAGCAGGCAGGGGAACCTGCCGGAAAGACAGAATGAAACGAAAAGGCGGCGGTGCATTCAGAACGGATGCACCGCCGCCAACTGTTTGTCTGGCATTTGAGGAAGAAGCGCAGGTCTATCGCCGGGGCCTTATGCGTTGACGAACTGCATACGGACCAGGTACACTTCAGCCTGTACCTCCAGGGTGGCGTCAAAGCAGCCGTCTTCATTCTCCGTCACCGGAGCGGCGAGGCGGATGCAGGGCGCCACATACAGCTGCCCGCGCCAAAGCTCCTGGGCGGGGCAATGGCGGCACAGTGGGATGGTCAGCATGACGGTAGAGTGAGCAGTGCGGCAGCGGCCTGCACAGTCGCGGATCTGCAATGCAACCGGCACGGTGACCCGCAGCAGCTGCTGACGGCATTCGCTGATCTGCTCCCAGGAGGCCTGACCGCTGACGGTGACGCTCACCAGCGTCAGGGGTGCTTCGGCGGTTTCGGGCAGATCCTGGGGGCAGAGCGTCTGCGTGATCCGCCGCTGGAATGTACGTCCGATGGAGGTGATGCGCGGCACCAGATAGCCCCGGGTGACGCCGCCGCAGTCTCCGCAGCCGCTGTCGCAGGCATTGCAGCCGCAGCTGCCGTCACAGGTGCTGCAGCCGCGGCAGGTGCACTGGCTGCACTGACAGCCGGAAAGCCCGGCAGATTGGCCCCAGGGGGCGCAGGGATTGCAGGCGGGCGTGCCGTCTGCTGCGGTACAGCCGCAGGGTTGGCTGCAGCCCCAATTGCCGCTGCAGGAGATCCAGGGGCCGCACTGGCCGCAGGGGTGGAAATGGCGGGAACAATTGCTCATAGGATGCGCCTCCGATACATGGTCAGTTGGAATGATCCCACTGCCAGCCTATGCGGCAGGCGGACGGAGGTGCAAAAAGAAAAGCCCGGCAAAAGCCGGACTTCAGACTGTCAAAAAAACTCCATGGGAGGTGTCGGAGGGCCCGCAGGCCCTCTGACTGTATTCGTATCGCGGGGCTTTGCCGCGCGGGCGGGGCGGTTTCGGCATCAGCCGAAACCATTCCTTACATTTTTTGCGGCCGTCAGCTTTGAGGGAGGCGTAAGCCGACTAGCGAGAGCAAATGCTTGCATTTGCCGAGCGTAGCCAGCAACGAGCTCTACTCGTTGCTGGCCGATATGCTGACAGCAAAAAATGCAAAACCTCCTCTCGAAAAAGTGGCCGCAGCCACTTTTTCGACACGCAGAAGCCCGGTAAAAAGCCGGACTTTGCAATGATTAGTTCAGGGACTCGGACTCGTTCTCGATGGTCACGTCTTCCACGGAGCGGATGGACCAGCGGGCAACGACCATGCTCAGGTTGTCACGGCCCACGGACAGGGTGATGGTGTCATCCTTGATGTCCATGATGGTGCCGTAGATACCGCCGATGGTGCAGATGCGGTCGCCGCGCTTCAGGGCGTCCAGCATGGCCTTTTCCTTCTTGCGGCGCTTGCGCTCGGGGCGGATCATCAGGAAGTACATGATCAGCACCATGATGAGGATGGGGGACAGCTGGAGCAGGGTGCCAATGAGCATCTGGCCGCCGGTGAGCTCGGCAGCAGCAGCGTCGGCAGTGCCGGCAGCTTCTTCAGCAGCGGCAGTCGCAACGCCCAGGAGCTTGTAAATCAGTTCCATAGTATAGTGGTTCTCCTTTCAAATCGGTCAGCTTTTCAGCATCAACATATAGTATAACATAATTTTCAGCGACTCACAAGGGGGAAAATCTGCGCTGAGGGACAGAATGTGAAAAAAGTAAATCAACCGCGGTGCTGAATGAAATAAATCTGCGTCCTGATGCGTTAACTCATACGGAGGAAACAGACAGATCTGCTTTTTCAGGATGCAGAATGTATGTTTGAAGCAGCAAAATGTACCTTTTGTGGTCTGCCTCTTGCGATACGGAGTGATCGGTGATATGATAACTGCGTCAGGTAAGTCCTGGGCCGGTAAATCTTACCAAGGCCTTGCATATGTGCGGAAGCGCATATAATATGACTGAAATACCATGGAATGAAAAAGGAGGAACATCTGATGAAGAAGCTTATTTCCCTGGTGCTTGCAATGCTGATGTTTGCCGTGCCCTGTCTGGCTGAGCCTGCGGACGCGGTCATCGGCGGGGCGGATGCCGCAACGGACATCCTGCTCTCTGAAGATCTGTCCCTGAAGGCGCTGGACGCCGGCCGCAAGGTGACCAGCACCCTGACCTTTACCGAGGTTGTCGGCCTGGAGACGGGCGACCCCACGGTGGATGCAGCCATCGCGGATCTGTTCAAGGCCCTGGGCCTGAAGGTTACCCAGCAGGGCGACGAGTTTGCCTTCGCGCTGCAGCTGTCCGAGCAGGATGTGCTGGATCTGGGCGTTGCCGTGAACGGGGAGGACTGCTATATCAAGTCCGGCCTGCTGGGCGGCACCGTCGTGATCGGCAAGGAGGAAGTGGAGCCCCTGGTTGGCCGCGTCCTGGACATGCTGGTCAGCATGGAGGCGATGACGCAGGAGCAGGCGAATGAGCTGAAGGCCCAGGTCTCCCAGATCATCGCGACGTTCGAAACAGCAATGCAGTCTGCTGCCGGTATGGCGCTGACGGAGGAAGCCTTTACCAATATGGATCTCTCCGCCATCGAAAATGCTGTGGCGGCGGCAAACACCAAGGTCGTGCCGATCGAGGAGATCGTGGTGCCCGGCATGTGCGATCCTGCTGTGTCCGGCGAGAAGGGCGTCTACACCAATGAGGATATGGTGCAGATCATGAAGGCCTGGTTCCAGGTACTGCTGGATAACCCTGCGATCCTGAATTACTTCGGCTCTTTGATGGGCTATCCCACCCAGGCGGACGTGGATGCGGCATGGCAGGCCTATGGCGAGCTCTATCTGGCTAACAACCTGGTTGCCAGCGAGGAAGAATTCCGGGCTCAGTTTGTCACCCTTGAGCAGGAGCTCCGTCAGATGATGACCCAGCTGGAAACCAGCAAGGTGATCGACGGCGAAGTGGTGATCGCTGTGTACTATGACGAGGCTGGCGAAGTTGTCTACATGACCATGGATATGCCCCTGTACCAGGTGGAGCAGACGGTTGCAGAAACCGAGGATCCCGCTGCTGTTCAGGGCAAGACGATCCCCGTCAGCATGACCTATGCCCGCCAGACAGTGGCCCAGGGCGTGAGCCATGTGATCAACATGAAGTCCGAGGGCGAAACCTTCACCATCGACGCGCTGATCTCCGACGGCCAGACCACCATTTCCATCAACGGCGTGGATGAAACGCAGTACAATGTGCATCTGGCAGACCTGGTCATCAAGACCGGTGAGAATGCTGAAAATGCCAACCTGAAGACCCTGGACGTCGAAGGTTCCATCTTCGCCTGGGCGGAGCAGGAGGTCAAGGTCTGCGACGTGAAGGTTGCCGGTGAATATGAGTTCAACGCGGCCCGCAGCTACTTTGCCGGCGACGCAGCGCTGACGATCTATCCGGATGACGCTCAGGCGCCTGTGACCATCGTGTTTGAACTTGGCTCCGACTGTGCTGTGAACGGCGTGGACTTCAACAGCGTGGACAAGGTTTCCTTCGAGGTGATGGGGATCAAGATCGGCATGCAGGTCGTTACGGCGACTTCCGACCCTGACGCCTCCATCATGGCCGGTGAGGTGATCCGTCCTGCTGAGCTGGATGACGCTGCCTTCTCCAACTGGTTTGTGCGCGTGGTGACTTCCTTCAGCGGCTGGCTCGGCAATGTCATGATGGCGCTGCCTGAGAGCGTGATGGCGCTTTTCTTCAACACCGGTATGTAATTTCAAACAGTATCCTGAGGGAGGCTTCGGCCTCCCTCTACGTGTCGAAAAAGTGCTTTAGGCACTTTTTCGAGGATTTACACTCGCGCACTGGTCGAGCCATAAATGGCTCTCCCGGCCGTTTGCTCGTGTAAGGAAGCGATTTTGCGAGCAAAATCGCGCGAAAATCGCCGCACAGGGGCTTCGCCCCGTTTAACCGCCCCGAAGGGGCTCGCCGATTTTCGATTTACAGTCTGCCGACAGCGAGTTACAACGACCTTTTTTGACAGTTTGAGGGAGGCTTCGGCCTCCCTTTTTCTGTACCGGAAGATGTTGCAAAACTGTAATCAGCATGTTATAATATACGTTGATATGCTGCTGATCCGCAGAAGCATCCGCCTTGCTGCATCTGCATATCCATCAAGCGGATTGATTGCGGCGTTTGCCGCGCAGAATTTGAAGGAGGTAATTTCTGTGTCTGCCGACCCATGGGGACCCATACTGCTTCAGCTGGTGCTGATTCTGATCAACGGCTGGTTTGCCGCGACGGAGGTCGCGATCCTTTCTCTGAGTGAATCCAAGCTTCGCGCGGAGATTGAGGACGGCGACAAGGCGGCGGCAAAGCTGCTCAAGCTGTGTGAGGCTCCCAACAAGTTCCTTTCCACCATCCAGGTCTGTATCACGCTGGCAGGCTTCCTGGGCTCTGCTTTTGCTGCCGAGGCTTTCTCTGACCCGCTGACGCAGGCGATCCTGAATACAGGGGTAAAGATCGATCCCAAGCTGCTGGATACGCTGTGCGTGATCCTCATTACGCTCGTGCTTTCCTTTTTTACCCTTGTCCTGGGCGAGCTGACGCCCAAGCGTATCGCCATGCATTATCCTGACAAGATGGCGCGCATGGGTCTGAAGGTCATCAATTTCTGCTCCGTCCTCTTTGCACCGCTGGTATGGCTGCTTTCTGCCAGCACCAACGGGCTGCTGCGCCTCTTGGGCATTGATCCCGACGCAGATCAGGAGGAGGTCACGGAGGCGGATATTCGCGCGCTGGTGGATATGGGCGAGGAATCCGGCGCCATTGAGGAAGCGGAGAAGGAGATGATCGAGAACATCTTCGAGTTCAACAACCTCACCGCTGAAAACGTCATGACGCACCGTACCGATGTGACGGCCATCCATGTCAATGAGGACTGGGACGTGATCCTGCAGACCATCCGGGAGACCGGCCTGAGCCGTTTCCCTGTGTATGACGAGGATATGGACGATATCATCGGCACGCTGAATACCCGTGTGTTCCTGCTGAACATGCAGACCGAGCATCCCCGCACGACGCGGGAAATGATCCGGGAGGCCTATTTCGTGCCCAGCACGGTGCAGGCAGATCTGCTCTTCCGCAACATGCAGACCAAGAAGATCCACATGGCAATCGTGGTGGATGAATACGGCGGCGTCAGCGGCATCGTGACGATGGAGGACCTGCTGGAAGAGATCGTCGGCAACATCTATGACGAGTTTGATCCCCAGGCAGAGGTGGAGATTGTGAAGGTGGATGAAGACACCTGGCGGATCTCCGGCCAGGCACCGCTGGACGAGGTGGCGGAAGCGCTGCATGTGGAGCTGCCGCTGGAGGAGGACTACGACACCTTCGGCGGGTTGATCTTCAGCCAGTTCACCCTGATCCCGGAGGATGGCAGCCAGCCGGAAATGGACTGCCATGGGCTGCACATCCAGGTGGAGAAGATCGAGGATCACCGCGTCGATACGGCGCTGGTTACCCGTTTGCCGGAGGAAACCGAGGAGGATCAGGAGGCAGCCGACCGCAAGTCGGAGGATGGGGAGAATTAAAGCATCCGAAGACGCACAATCCCAAGCTCCGGTTCGACAAGGATATAGATAAGTAAAACGGCGCAGTTCCCGCATTGAAATGCCCCCCATTTGTTAGACAAGTATGGTATACTTGAACAAAGAGATGGGGGGTAAAACTATGCCAAAGGGAATACCGAACAAGAGGTACACAGGGGAGTTCAAGCAGAAAGTCGTAGAGACAATGCTAGAGAAACA